>NZ_JBHXTE010000004.1:167400-274542 GCF_042677545.1 Streptomyces sp. NPDC127108
CTCGTCGTGTTTTCCTACGTGGTGACGTACGCGGGGCGTGGCCCTGACCCCCAGCACGCCAACCCAAACCACCCGGACTCCGCGCTGTGTTTTCCCCCGAGGCGCGGAGCGCCGATCGGGGGTGGACCGTCTCACCCGAAGGGGACACCCACCCCCGGGGTCCAGGGGCGGAGCCCCGGTTTCGGAGAAGGGGTGGGACTGGGGCGCCCCGCGAGGGCCCCGCCCCCCTGCCCCCAAATGTCAGTGCCGTGGTGTGCAATGGATCTCGTGCTCGCGCTCCAGGAACCATTGAAGAACGCGCTCGGCCAGGCCACCGCGAAGGTGATGGCCGAGCACCTCGGCCTGCACACGGTCGGAGACCTCCTGCACCACTACCCCCGGAGATACGCGGAGCGGGGCGAGCTGACCCGCCTCTCCGACCTCCCGCTGGACGAGCACGTCACCGTCGTAGCCCAAGTGGCAACGGCCCGCGTGCTGCGGTTCAACGGCGGCAGCGGCCAGCGCCTGGAGGTGACCATCACGGACGGCAGCGGCCAGCTCCAGCTGGTCTTCTTCGGCCGCGGCATCCACAAGCCGCACAAGGACCTGCTGCCGGGCACGCGCGCGATGTTCGCGGGCAAGGTCTCCGTCTTCAACCGCAAGATGCAGCTGGCCCACCCGGCGTACGAACTGCTGCGGGGGGACGGCGACTCGGCCGCGGACGCGGTGGACTCCTGGGCCGGAGCCCTCATCCCGATCTACCCGGCCACCGCCAAGCTGGAGTCCTGGAAGATCGCCAAGTCCGTCGACGCGGTCCTGCCCAGCGCCCAGGAGGCCCTGGACCCGCTGCCGCCCACCCTGCGCGAGGGCCGCGGCCTGATCCCGCTCCCCGAGGCCCTCCTGAAGATCCACCGTCCGCACGCGAAGGCGGACATCGCCACCGCCAGGGACCGGCTGAAGTGGGACGAGGCGTTCGTGCTCCAGGTCGCCCTGGCCCGGCGCCGGTTCGCGGACGCCCAGCTCCCGGCGGTGGCCCGCAGACCGCGCCCGGACGGCCTCCTGGAGGCCTTCGACGCCAAGCTGCCCTTCACCCTGACCGACGGCCAGCGCACGGTCTCCAAGGAGATCTTCGACGACCTGGCCACCGAGCACCCCATGCACCGCCTCCTCCAGGGAGAGGTCGGTTCCGGGAAGACCATGGTGGCCCTGCGCGCCATGCTCGCCGTCGTCGACGCGGGTGGTCAGGCCGCGATGCTCGCGCCGACCGAGGTCCTGGCCCAGCAGCACCACCGCTCGATCACCGAGATGATGGGCGAGCTGGCGGAAGGCGGCATGCTCGGGGGAGCCGAGCACGCCACGAAGGTCACGCTGCTCACCGGCTCCATGGGCACGGCCGCCCGCCGTCAGGCCCTGCTCGACCTGGCCACGGGCGAGGCGGGCATCGTCATCGGGACGCACGCGCTGATCGAGGACAAGGTGCAGTTCCACGACCTCGGCCTGGTCGTGGTCGACGAGCAGCACCGCTTCGGCGTGGAGCAGCGCGACGCCCTGCGCGGCAAGGGCAAGCAGCCGCCCCACCTCCTCGTCATGACGGCGACCCCCATTCCGCGCACGGTCGCGATGACGGTCTTCGGCGACCTGGAGACCTCCGTCCTCGACCAGCTGCCCGCGGGCCGCTCGCCGATCTCCACGCACGTCGTCCCGTCGCAGGACAAGCCGCACTTCCTCGCCCGCGCGTGGGAGCGCGTGCGCGAGGAGGTGGAGAACGGCCACCAGGCGTACGTGGTCTGTCCCCGCATCGGCGACCTGGACGACGAGGGCACGGACGAGCCCAAGAAGGGCAAGAAGGGGAAGCAGGAGACCAAGCAGGAGACCAAGAAAGAGGCCAAGGAGTCCGCGGCGGACGATGCCGAGAAGCGGCCCCCGCTCGCCGTCCTCGACGTCGCCGAGGAGCTGGCCCACGGCCCCCTGCGCGGCCTCGTGGTCGAGGTCCTGCACGGCCGCATGCAGCCCGACGACAAGGACGCGGTGATGCGCCGCTTCGCCGCGGGCGAGACGCACGTCCTGGTCGCCACGACGGTGGTCGAGGTGGGGGTGAACGTCCCGAACGCCACCGCCATGGTGATCATGGACGCCGACCGCTTCGGCGTCTCGCAGCTGCACCAGCTCCGCGGCCGCGTCGGCCGCGGCTCCGCGCCAGGCCTGTGCCTCCTGGTCACCGACATGCCGGAGGCGAGCCCCGCCCGCTCCCGGCTGAACGCCGTGGCGGCCACGCTCGACGGCTTCGAGCTCTCCCGCATCGACCTGGAGCAGCGCCGCGAGGGCGACGTGCTCGGCCAGGCCCAGTCCGGCGTCCGCTCCTCGCTGCGCATGCTCGCCGTCATCGACGACGAGGAGATCATCGCCGCGGCCCGCGAGGAGGCGACCGCCGTGGTCTCCCGCGACCCCGACCTGGAGCACCTGCCCGAGCTGCGCACCGCCCTGGACGCGCTCCTGGACGCGGAACGCGAGCAGTACCTCGACAAGGGCTGACAAGGGCTGACGCGCCCGCACGGCATATCGTGAGAGCAAGTCCCACCCCCAGCCGAAGGACGCAGAGACCCTATGACCCGCGTGATCGCCGGTGTGGCCGGCGGACGCCGCCTCGCCGTCCCGCCGGGGAACGGCACCCGGCCCACATCGGACCGCGCCCGCGAGGGCCTGTTCTCCACCTGGCAGGCCTTCCAGGGCACCCTCGACGGCGCCCGCGTCCTCGACCTGTACGCGGGCTCCGGCGCCGTCGGCCTGGAAGCCCTGTCCCGCGGTGCCGCACACGCCCTGCTCGTCGAGGCCGACGCCCGCGCCGCGCGCACCATCCGCGAGAACATCAAGTCGCTCGGCCTGCCGGGCGCCGAGGCCAGGGCGGGCAAAGCGGCCCAGGTCATCCGCGAGTCAACCCCTGCCACCCCCTATGACCTGGTGTTTCTCGACCCCCCTTACGCGGTCGGCGATGACGATCTTCGGGAGATCCTGCTCACACTCCGCTCGGGAGGGTGGCTCACGGACGACGCGCTCGTCACCGTTGAACGCAGTACGAGAGGCGGAGAATTCGGCTGGCCGGACGGCTTCGAGGCACTGAGGTCACGTCGCTACGGCGAGGGAACGTTTTGGTACGGTCGCGCCGCCTCTTCGTACCAAGAGCCAGAGATCGCGCCATGAACCGACCGGAGAGCGAGGGACTTCCGTTGCGCCGCGCCGTCTGTCCGGGGTCGTTCGACCCCATCACCAATGGGCACCTCGACATCATCGCCCGCGCCTCCAAGCTGTACGACGTCGTGCACGTCGCGGTGATGATCAACAAGTCCAAGAAGGGCCTGTTCGAGATCGACGAGCGGATCGAGCTGATCCGCCAGGTCACCGCAGAGTTCGGCAACGTGGAAGTCGAGTCGTTCCAGGGGCTGTTGGTCGACTTCTGCAAGGAACGCGACATTCCGGCCATCGTCAAGGGCCTGCGCGCGGTCAGCGACTTCGACTACGAACTCCAGATGGCCCAGATGAACAACGGTCTCACGGGTGTCGAGACGCTGTTCGTGCCCACCAACCCCGCCTACAGCTTCCTGTCCTCCTCGCTGGTCAAGGAGGTCGCGTCCTGGGGTGGCGACATCGCGCACCTGGTTCCCCCGGTCGTGCTCGAAGGCCTCAACAAGCGCCTCGCCAAGGGCTGATCAGGGGCTACAGTCGTCCCGTCCGTCTCCCAACCAGCTGTAGAGAGTGGCGAGCCCGCGGTGGACGTGCAGAAGAAGATCGACCAGATCGTCGAGACGGTCGGCAGCGCCAAGTCCATGCCGATGTCCGCCTCGTGCGTGGTCAATCGCGCCGAGCTCCTGGCGCTGCTCGAAGAGGTGCGCCAGGCCCTGCCGGGCTCCCTCGCCCAGGCCCAGGAGCTGATCGGCGGCCGGGAGCAGCTGGTCGAGCAGGCCCGCCAGGAGGCCGAGCGGATCATCGAGGGCGCGCACGCCGAGCGCGGCTCGCTGATCTCCGACACGGAGGTCGCGCGCCGCTCCCAGGCGGAGGCCGACCGCATCCTCGCCGAGGCCCGGCAGGAGGCCACGGAGGTCCGCCAGGAGGCGGACGACTACGTGGACAGCAAGCTCGCCAACTTCGAGGTCGTCCTCACCAAGACCCTCGGCTCCGTGGGCCGCGGCCGCGAGAAGCTCCTCGGCACCGGCCCCGGAGTCGACGAGCAGGGCTACGAGGACGAGGACGCCCCCGAGCGCAGCCACGACCCGGACACCCTGCGCCGCAACGCCGACGTGTACGTGGACGTGAAGCTCGGCGCCTTCGAGGCCGTCCTCGCCAAGACCCTGGAGGCCGTGGGCCGCGGCCGTCAGACCCTGCACGGCCGCGCCCCCGCCGACGAGCTCAGCGAGTTGGGCGAGGCCGCCGCCAAGAAGCACAGCTCCGATGCGGACTATCTGGCGGACCTGGCCGAGACCCCGGACCGCCCCGCGCGCCAGACCGCCCCGCAGGCCCCGCCCCAGGCCCCGCCGATCCCGGCACAGCAGCCGTACGCGCCCGCGCCGCCCCAGCACGAGCCGGACCCGTACGCGTACCAGCAGGACCAGTACGGACAGCCGGCCCAGGACCAGTACGCGCAGGCCGCCCAGGATCCCTACGCCCAGAGCGGGGACCAGTACGGCGGGCAGGCCCCGTACGGCGGCCAGGATCCGTACGCGTACCAGCAGGGGTACGGCCAGCAGGATCCGTACGCGTACCAGCAGGACCCCTACGCGTACCAGCAGCAGGGCTACGACCCGAACCAGCAGCAGGCCCCGCAGTCGCCGCAGCCGCAGGGCTACGGCCAGCAGAGCCCCGCGCCCGCCGTGCTGGACGAGACCAGCCTCTTCGACACCACCATGATCAGCGCGGAGCAGCTGCGCCAGTACGAGCAGGGGCGCTAGGCGGGGCCGGGCGCGGGCACGGGGGCCGGGCGCCGGCCGATTGGGCCGAGAGCGAAAGGTCCAGTATCCTGGCTCTTCGGTCGCGCGTATGTCCGCGATCCGAGCTGCCCGCTCACACCGCGACATCGCGGCCTCGGCGCGGTGGCCTCCTTGCCAAACTCCCAGGATTCGAAAGCAGGAAAAGCCCTGAGCACGCGCCTCGACCACCGCAACCCGCTTGTGTTCGACACACACGAGCTGGGTCGGCGTCCCGGTGCCATGCAGAGGGTGACCCGCAGCATCGACGCCCCCGGTTCGCCGGCTCCGTTCGGTGTCGAAGGGGTCATCGGAGTGCCGGACGGCGCCCCGGTCGAGCTGGACATCCGCCTGGAGTCGGTCATGGAAGGGGTGCTTGTCACAGGCACCGCCCGTGCATCGGCCAAGGGGGAGTGCGTAAGGTGTCTGGAGCCGGTCGAGCTCGCGCTCGAAGCGGACTTCCAGGAGATGTTCTCGTACCCTGACGCCGACGACCGGGGCCGCACCGCGGAACCGGCCGACGACGCCGAGGACGACGAGGACAGGCTTTTTCTCGAGGACGGCATGTTCGACCTCGAGCCCGTGCTGCGGGACGCGGTGGTGCTCGCACTGCCGATGCAGCCGGTGTGCCAGGACGACTGCGAGGGACTGTGCTCCGAGTGCGGAGTGCGGCTCGCGGACGACCCGGACCACCACCATGACGCCGTCGACATCCGTTGGGCGGCTTTGCAAGGACTCGCTGGCACCATCCAGGACGGCGAGAAGGACGAGATGAGCGGCGACGCGCCTCGCACGGCGCACGTCGACGAGAAGCAGGAGAAGTAGCCGTGGCTGTTCCGAAGCGGAAGATGTCGCGCAGCAACACGCGCCACCGCCGGTCGCAGTGGAAGGCTGCGGTCCCCACCCTGGTTTCGTGTGAGCGTTGCCAGGAGCCCAAGCTGCAGCACATCGCGTGCCCCGCTTGCGGCACCTACAACAAGCGCCAGGTCCTCGAGGTCTGAGCGGCTGGTGAGAGGCGCTGTGTCTAGCCCAAAGAAGGCGGATGACGCCAAAATGCAGGCAGACAGCAACAACGCAGCCTCGTCCCACACGCTTCTGGAAGGGCGGCTCGGGTATCAGCTCGAGTCCGCCCTTCTGGTGCGTGCGCTCACCCACCGTTCGTACGCGTACGAGAACGGCGGCCTGCCCACCAACGAGCGCCTGGAGTTCCTCGGGGACTCCGTGCTCGGCCTGGTGGTCACGGACACGCTGTATCGCACCCACCCCGACCTGCCCGAAGGCCAGCTGGCCAAGTTGCGGGCCGCGGTGGTCAACTCGCGTGCGCTGGCGGAGGTGGGCCGCGGGCTCGAACTCGGCTCCTTCATCCGGCTCGGCCGGGGCGAAGAGGGCACGGGCGGGCGGGACAAGGCGTCCATCCTCGCCGACACCCTGGAAGCGGTGATCGGCGCGGTCTATCTGGACCGGGGTCTGGAAGCGGCGAGCGAGCTGGTGCACCGGCTCTTCGACCCGCTGATCGAGAAGTCCTCGAACCTCGGCGCGGGCCTGGACTGGAAGACCAGCCTCCAGGAGCTCACCGCGACGGAGAACCTCGGCGTGCCCGAGTACCTCGTCTCGGAGAGCGGCCCGGACCACGAGAAGACCTTTACTGCTGCCGCCCGCGTCGGAGGCGTCTCGTACGGCACCGGCACCGGCCGCAGCAAAAAGGAAGCGGAGCAGCAGGCCGCGGAGTCCGCTTGGCGCGCCATTCGCGCGGCGGCGGACGAGCGGGCCAAGGCGGCGGAAGCGGCGGAAGCCGATTCGACGCCGCCGGATTCGCCGTTCGGCGAAGCTGAATCCGCTTGAGCGCCATACGCGCACAGAACGCCCGCCCCAGGCCGACCTCCGGCCTCGGGACGGGCGTTCCGCCGTCTTTGCGACTGGGCTGACCTCAGCTGTTCGCCGTCTGCGCGGCCGAGGGGCTGATGTCAGCTGTTCGCCGACTACGCGGCCGAGGGGCCGATGCCAGCCGTTCGCCGTCTCCGCGGCCGGTGGGGCTGATGTCAGCCCGTCCGGCGTTTGAGGACGAGGCGCGGAGCGCCGAAAGGACCTCAGCCCCGGCGGACGCCGAGCGATAAACTGCCGCTGCCCCCACCCCGCACCCGTCCGGAGGACCCCCGTGCCCGAACTGCCCGAGGTCGAGGTCGTCCGGCGCGGGCTCGAGCGCTGGGTCGGCGGCAGAACCGTCGCCGACGTGGAGGTCCTGCACCCGCGCGCCGTCCGGCGGCACTTCGCGGGCGCCGAGGACTTCGTGCTCGGGCTCAAGGGCCACCGCTTCGGCGCCCCCCTGCGGCGCGGCAAGTACCTGTGGCTGCCGCTGGCGGACAGCGACACCTCGGTCCTCGCCCACCTGGGCATGAGCGGCCAGCTCCTGGTCAAGACCCAACAGACGCCGGACGAGAAGCACTTGCGGATCCGGGTGCGCTTCACGGACGAGCTCGGCGGCGCCGCCCCGGACGCGGCGGGCACCGAGCTGCGCTTCGTCGACCAGCGGACCTTCGGCGGCCTCTCCCTGCACGAGAACACCCCGGACGGGCTGCCGGACGTCATCGCGCACATCGCCCGCGACCCGCTCGACCCGCTCTTCGACGACGAGGCCTTCCACCAGGCCCTGCGCAGCAGCCGCAGCACCATCAAGCGCGCGCTGCTCAACCAGTCCCTGATCAGCGGCGTCGGCAACATCTACGCCGACGAGGCGCTGTGGCGCACCCGGCTGCACTACGAACGCCCGACGGCCACCTTCACCCGCCCCCGCACCGCCGAACTCCTCGGCCACGTACGGGACGTGATGAACGAGGCCCTCGCCGTCGGCGGCACCAGCTTCGACAGCCTCTACGTCAACGTGAACGGCGAGTCGGGCTACTTCGACCGCTCCCTGGACGCGTACGGCCGCGAGGACGAGCCCTGCCGACGCTGCGGGACGCCGATGCGGCGGCGGCCCTGGATGAACAGGTCCAGCTACTTCTGCCCGCGCTGCCAGCGCCCGCCGAGGCTGTCGTAGCGTTCGCGCCCGCCGGGGCTCTCGTAGCGGCTCAGCGCTCGGACTGGCTGTCGTCGTAGCGCCGCTGGGCCGCCAGCACGTCGTCCTGGTTGCCCTCCACGAAGTGGATCAGGGCCAGGAGACGCTCGGCGATCTGCTCGCCCAGCGGAGTGAGGCGGTAGTCCACGCGCGGCGGGTTCGTCGGCTGCGCGTCGCGGTGCACCAGGCCGTCGCGCTCCAGCGCGTGCAGCGTCTGCGACAGCATCTTCTCGCTCACGCCGTCGACCCGGCGGCGCAGCTCGTTGAACCGGAACGTCCCGTCGTGCAGCGCGCCCAGCGTGAGCGCGCCCCAGCGACCCGTGACGTGCTCCAGCGTGGTCCGCGACGGGCAGGCGCGGGCGAACACGTTGTAGGCGAGATCCGCGTCGGCGTCGGCGGCGCTCTCGGGGCGCGCGAGGGAGTCCATACCCACAGCGTACTCTCCCGCAGCGCTATCCACCGGGTTGCGCTAACTATAAGTTAGTGCTTTCCTTTCGTTTGTCGGCCGGTCCACGAGCCGCCGCCTCCCCACACCCGTCCCCAGCGAGGAGTACCTCCGCCATGTCCAGCCCCGTCGTCGCCATCGCCTACCACTCCGGATTCGGCCACACCACCGTCGTCGCGGAAGCCGTCCGCGCCGGTGCCGAGGAAGCCGGTGCCACCACGCACCTGATCAAGGTCGACGAGATCACCGAGGCCCAGTGGGAGCTCCTGGACGCGGCGGACGCCATCGTCTTCGGCTCGCCCACCTACATGGGCACCGCTTCGGGCGCCTTCCACGTCTTCGCGGAGGCCTCGTCGAAGCGCTGGTTCACCCGAGCCTGGCAGGACAAGCTCGCCGCGGGCTTCACCAACTCCGCGTCCAAGAGCGGCGACAAGCTGCACACCCTGCAGTACTTCCAGACGCTCGCCGCCCAGCAGGGCATGCACTGGGTGAACCTCGGCCTGCTCCCCGGCTGGAACTCCACCGAGGGCTCCGAGAACGACCTCAACCGCCTCGGCTTCTTCGCCGGCGCCGCCGCCCAGACCAACTCCGACGAGGGCCCGGAGGCCGTGCACAAGGCGGACGTCGCCACGGCCGAGCACCTCGGCCGCCGCGTCACCGAGACCGCGCGGATCGTCGCCGCGGGCCGCGCGGCCGTCGCGGCCTGACGCCAGGGGCGCCGCCGAGGCCGTTGGGGTCGTCGGGGGCGCTCAGAGGGTCGGCGGAGCGGTGGAGCCGTGGCTCAGAAGCCGAAGTCCTGCGTCCACCACGGGCCACCCGGCGCGAAGTGCGCGCCGACGCCCAGGGTCTTGTAGTCGCAGTTGAGGATGTTGGCGCGGTGGCCGGGGCTGTTCATCCAGGCGTCCATGACGGACTGGGCGTTCGCCTGGCCCCGGGCGATGTTCTCGCCGCCCAGGTCCTGGATGCCGGCCTTCTCGGCGCGGGCCCACGGGGTCGCGCCGTCCGGGTCGGTGTGCGCGAAGAAGTCCCGCTCGGCCATGTCGGCGCTGAAGTCCCCGGCCAGCGTGGCGAGCCCGGGGTCGGCGGTCACCGGTCGGCAGCCCACGTTGGCCCGCTCCTGGTTGACCAGTGCGAGCACCTCGGCCTCGGCCGCGGTCTCGTCGGCCGACGGCTTGGCGGGGGCGGGCGGAGCCTTCGGCTTCTCGGGCGTCGTGCGGCTCGGCGCCGGGGTCTTGTCCGGCTCGCCCGCGCCGGAACCCTTGCCGGGGTCCTTGCGGTCCTTGTCGGCGCCCTTGCCCTTCTCGGCCTTGTCGCCCTTGCCTTCCTGGTCGTCCTTGCCGCCGGTGTCGCCCTGTGGCTTGGACGGGGTGGCCGAGGGCTTCCCGGACGGCTTCCGCGACGGTTCGGCGCTCGACTCCGACGGGGTCGGGGCGGAGGTGTCGGAGCCGGGGCCCGGGGTGGCACGGCCGCCCGCGGCGGAGCCGTTGTCGCCGCCCTGGGGGTCGAGTCCGGAGGGCGAGCCCGCGGTCCGGACCGCGCCGGGGGTGTCGCCACCGCCCAGTGAGTAGGTGTCGCCGCCGGGCACCAGGCCCGAGGCGACCGCGACGGCTCCCATCGCGACGGCGGCGGAGACGCCGAGCAGTCCGGTGCGCACGGGCGTGGAGGCGCGACGCCTGCGCCGGTGCGACGTCCCGCGCCGACGGCCCTCCCCGCCGGGCAGGGCGCTCGCGGCCGTCTCGGCGGTCGGGGTCCCGAAGAGATAGGCGTCGGACGAGGACGCGTCGAATCCTCCCGATCCCGCGTATCCGCCGTATTCCGTGCGCCCCCGGTAAAAGCCGTACGCGCCGGAAGGGTTCTCATAAGAGCCGGAACCGGCGGCACTCGAAGCGTCCGGGGATCCCGTGAGACCGCCGGATCGATCAGCTCGATCGGCTCGGCCGGAGAGACCCGAAAGATCGGAATGATCGGAATGAGCGGGGAGTTCGGGGTGATCGGAATAGGGGGAATGATCGGCGCGGCCGGTGGCGGCGCGGCCGGCGGCGGAGCGTCGGTGGCGTCCCATCTCCTGGCCTTTCGTCCTGACGTCCGGCACGTGCCCGGTGCGTCGTTCTGACCGTTGACGTGACTCACCCATACGGGTGAGGCTCGTCGAGTCGCGACTGTACGCGATGGCGCAAGGGGGCGATGTGCTCACTGAGCAATTGGCCGGTTAGCGTGCACCTTATGAACGAAGAAGTCCGGCTCACCGCCTGGGTGCGCGGCCGTGTACAGGGAGTGGGTTTCCGCTGGTTCACGCGGGCCAAGGCGCTGGAGATCGGAGCCGTGAGTGGCTTTGCTCTCAATCTCGACGACGGCCGTGTGCAAGTGGTCGCCGAGGGTTCACGCGAGCGTTGCCAACGGCTCCTCGACTGGCTGCGCACGGGCGACACTCCCGGTCGCGTCGACGGTGTGACTGAGATCTGGGACACGCCCCGGGGCGGCTACGAGTCGTTCGCCATTCGCTGACGCGGGTCCGGCCGACGGGGCCCCGGCGGGTGTGGCCGTGGCACCTGCCTGAGGCAGGAAAGACCTGGTGATTGCCAAGAAGGGCTTGCCGTGGCAGGCTCCGCGGGTAAGGATGATCTCGACGCCCCCAGGGCCCCGCCGCAGAGGCAGCGCCGTAGTTCCACGGCCGCGCGCCCCCGGGTTGCCCGTCAATACGGGGCGTGATCGTGTTGACCGTCAAACTTTTTGGTGAGACTCTGGAAGCCCCGCGCACCTTAGCTGTTTGGCATGTGAGAACGGCCAAGTAACACCCAGCAAGAACAGAAGAGTGCCAGGCACCGCGGGTGCGATTCCCTCACGACCCACACCGATTCGGTCGGTCACTCAGTGTGGAGGACCATCCATCATGGCAAAGGCGCTTCTCGGTTACGTCGGCGGCAGCGACCCGCGACTCCTCGCCGAGATGCGACGGCTTCAGCAGCGCGTCCAGGACCTGGAATCCGAGCTCGTCAGGATCCAGGCTGAGAACGACACGCTGGCGGCTGCCGCTTCTCACGACGCGCTCCTGGAGAGCATCGACGTACCCCAGGCGGAGCCTGCGCTCACCTGACCCACGCCACTTCGAGCCCACGGCAACGGACTTTCCTGCCACGCGTGGTCAGGCCGCCCGTCATAAGCCGCTGAACAAGAGAGATCTGCTTGATCGAATAGATCCAGGAGATCCGCGATAGATCCGAGAGATCTGCAAGGGACGCTTCGGCGTCCCTTCTTTCTTTGTCGCTCCCGCCCCCGGGCCCTTTGCCTGCTCCCGCCGCCCGGGCCTTGCCCGTCGCCCTGCCCCCCGTGGGGCCTTACACCTGATGTGCCCTGCACCTTCCGCCGTGAAACTGCTCGCACGTTCCTCGGTGAACTCACGGAGAAAGGTAGAGTCACGCGGCGTGCACCTCAAGGCCATGACACTGCGCGGTTTCAAGTCCTTCGCGTCGGCGACGACGCTGAAATTCGAACCGGGCATCACCTGCGTCGTCGGACCGAACGGATCCGGCAAGTCCAACGTCGTGGACGCGCTGAGCTGGGTCATGGGCGAGCAGGGCGCCAAATCGCTGCGCGGCGGCAAGATGGAGGACGTCATCTTCGCCGGGACGACCGGCAGGCCCCCGCTCGGCCGCGCCGAGGTGTCCCTCACCATCGACAACTCCGACGGCGCCCTGCCGATCGAGTACGCCGAGGTCACCATCACGCGGATCATGTTCCGCAACGGCGGCAGCGAGTACCAGATCAACGGCGACACCTGCCGCCTGCTCGACATCCAGGAACTGCTCTCCGACTCCGGCATCGGCCGCGAGATGCACGTCATCGTCGGCCAGGGCCAGCTCGACTCCGTCCTGCACGCCGACCCCATGGGCCGCCGTGCCTTCATCGAGGAGGCCGCCGGCGTCCTCAAGCACCGCAAGCGCAAGGAGAAGGCGCTGCGGAAGCTGGACGCGATGCAGGCCAACCTCGCGCGCGTGCAGGACCTCACCGACGAGCTGCGCCGCCAGCTCAAGCCCCTGGGACGGCAGGCCGCCGTCGCACGCCGTGCCGCCGTCATCCAGGCCGACCTGCGCGACGCCCGCCTCCGGCTGCTCGCCGACGACCTCGTGGGCATGCGGCAGGCACTGAACGCCGAGGTCGCCGACGAGGCCGCGCTCAAGGCCCGCAAGGACACCGCCGAGGCCGAGTTGAAGAACGCGCTCCAGCGCGAGGCGGTCCTCGAGGACGAGGTGCGGCGGCTCAGCCCGCGGCTGCAGCGGGCCCAGCAGACCTGGTACGAACTGTCGCAGCTGGCCGAGCGGGTGCGCGGGACGATCTCGCTCGCCGACGCCCGGATCAAGAGCGCGCGCTCGGCGCCCGCCGAGGAGCGCCGCGGACGCGAGCCCGAGGACATGGAGCGCGAGGCCGCCCGCATCCGCGAACAGGAGGCGGAGCTCGAAGCCGCCCTCGAAGCCGCGCAGTACGCCCTCGACGACACCGTCACCCACCGCGCCGAACTGGAGCGCGAACTGGCCGCCGAGGAGCGGCGCCTGAAGGACGTGGCGCGGGCCATCGCCGACCGGCGCGAGGGGCTCGCGCGGCTCGGCGGCCAGGTCAACGCGGCCCGGTCGCGGGCGGCGTCCGCGCAGGCCGAGATCGACCGGCTCGCGCTCGCCCGCGACGAGGCACAGGAGCGGGCCGTCACCGCCCAGGAGGAGTACGAACAGCTCAAGGCCGAGGTCGACGGCCTGGACGCGGGCGACGCCGAGCTGGGGGAGCGGCACGAGGAGGCCCGCCGTGCCCTCGCCGACGCCGAGGCCGAGGCGACCGCGGCCCGCGAGGCGGTCACCGCGGCCGAGCGGAAGCGGGCCGCCGTCGCCGCCCGGCACGACGCCCTCGCCCTCGGCCTGCGCCGCAAGGACGGCTCGGGTGCGCTGCTCGCCGCCCAGGAGCGGCTCACCGGGCTGCTCGGCCCCGCCGCCGAACTCCTCAGCGTGGCACCGGGCTTCGAGGTGCCGGTGGCGGCGGCGTTCGGCGCGGCGGCGGACGCCATCGCCGTGTCGACGCCCGCATCGGCAGCAGAAGCGATCCGCCTGCTGCGCAAGCAGGACGGGGGGCGGGCCGCGCTGCTGCTGGCGGGGGCGCCCGACGGGGACCGGGGTGCCGGGGACGGTGCCTCCGGTGCTGCCGGAGCGGGCTCCACGGACGCCGCGCCCGAGCCCACCGGTGCCGGCCCGACGGACGGTGCCCTCGGCGACGTACCCCCGTGTTCACGCGCCGAAGGACCTCCGTACGCCGCCGAACTCGTGCGCGGCCCCGACGAGTTGATGCCCGCCGTCCGCAGGCTGCTGCGCGGTGTGGTCGTCGTCGGGTCGCTGGAGGACGCCGAGGACCTGGTGTACGCGCGCCCGGAGCTGACGGCGGTCACCGCCGAGGGCGATCTGCTCGGGGCGCACTTCGCGCACGGCGGGTCCGCGGGCGCGCCGAGTCTCCTGGAGGTGCAGGCGTCCGTCGACGAGGCGGCGGCCGAGCTGGCCGACCTCGACGTGCGGTGCGAGGAGCTGGCCGGGGCGCAGCAGCGGGCGGGGGAGCGGCGCGCGGAGTGTGCCGCGCTCGTCGACGAGCTGGGGGAGCGGCGGCGCGCCGCCGACCGGGAGAAGTCGGCCGTCGCGCAGCGGCTCGGGTCACTCGCCGGACAGGCGCGCGGCGCCGCCGGTGAGGCGGAGCGGTCGGCCGCCGCGGCCGCCAAGGCCGAGGAGGCCCTGGAGCGGGCGCGGGCGGAGGTCGAGGAGCTGGCCGAGCGGCTCGCCGTCGCCGAGGAGGCGCCGGCCGACGAGGAGCCCGACACCGCCGTGCGCGACCGGCGCGCCGCCGACGGCGCCAACGCCCGCCAGACGGAGATGGAGGCCCGGCTCCAGGTGCGCACGCACGAGGAGCGGGTCAAGGGCCTGGCCGGGCGTGCCGACGGCCTCGACCGCGCCGCCCGCGCCGAACGCGAGGCACGCGCGCGTGCCGAGCAGCGCAGGGCGCGGCTGCGCCACGAGGCGGCCGTCGCCGAGGCCGTCGCCTCCGGTGCCCGGCAACTGCTCGCCCACGTCGAGGTCTCCCTCGTCCGCGCGGAGCAGGAGCGGGCCGCCGCCGAGCGCGCCAAGGAGGTGCGGGAGCGGGATCTCGTGGCCGAGCGGAACCAGGGGCGCGAGCTGAAGGACGAGCTGGACAAGTTGACGGATTCAGTCCACCGGGGCGAGGTACTCGGCGCCGAGAAGCGGCTGCGGATCGAGCAGCTGGAGACCAAGGCGCTGGAGGAACTCGGTGTGGAACCCGCGGGGCTCGTCTCCGAGTACGGGCCCGACCAGCTCGTGCCGCCCTCGCCCGCCGCCGAGGGCGAGGAGCTGCCCGAGGACCCGGAGCACCCGCGCAACAAGCCGGTGGCCTACGTCCGCGCCGAGCAGGAGAAGCGCCTCAGGTCAGCCGAACGGGCGTACCAGCAGCTCGGAAAGGTCAACCCGCTGGCCCTTGAGGAGTTCGCGGCCCTGGAGGAACGCCACAAGTTCCTCAGTGAGCAGCTGGAGGACCTCAAGAAGACCCGCGCCGACCTCCTCCAGGTGGTGAAGGAGGTCGACGAGCGCGTCGAGCAGGTCTTCACCGAGGCCTACCGGGACACCGCGCGGGAGTTCGAGGGGGTCTTCAGCAGGCTCTTCCCGGGCGGTGAGGGACGGCTGATCCTGACGGATCCCGACAACATGCTCACCACCGGCGTCGACGTCGAGGCCCGGCCGCCCGGCAAGAAGGTCAAGCGGCTCTCGCTGCTCTCCGGCGGCGAGCGGTCCCTGACGGCCGTGGCGCTGCTCGTGTCGATCTTCAAGGCGCGGCCCAGCCCGTTCTACGTGATGGACGAGGTCGAGGCGGCGCTCGACGACACCAACCTGCAGCGGCTCATCCGGATCATGCAGGAGCTGCAGGAGGCCTCGCAGCTCATCGTGATCACGCACCAGAAGCGGACGATGGAGGTGGCGGACGCGCTGTACGGCGTTTCCATGCAGGGTGACGGCGTCTCCAAGGTGATCAGCCAGCGGCTGCGCTAGTCATCGCCCGGTTCACTCCCGTGGCCCACCCCGTGTTCGGAACTTGAACACGGGGTGTTGTCTTGCGTGGCTCAGATTCACAGTTAACGAACTATTGACTTCGCAACTTGAAGGCATAGTCTCTGCAACGTTGCTTTTACCTTCAGGTGGTGGGTGACGTGAAGTTATGCGCCACTTGAAGAGCTCTCACCCCCACCCCGGCAACGCAGCCGTGGCCCGAGGAGTACACGTGACCAGCACAGCGCAGCCGCCGCAGTCCGGGGCCAGGGAGGCCCATCCGGACCATCTCGGCCATGTCATCTTCATCACGGCCGCCGCCGCGATGGGTGGGTTCCTGTTCGGCTACGACAGTTCGGTGATCAACGGCGCGACCGTCGCGATCCAGGACCGGTTCGACGTCAACGCGGACATGCTGGGCTGGATCATCGCCACCGCCCTCCTCGGCTGTGCCGTCGGTGCCGCCGTCGCGGGCCGTATCGCCGACCGCATCGGCCGCATCCGCTGCATGCAGATCGCCTCGGTCCTCTTCGCGGCCAGCGCCATCGGCTCCGCGCTGCCGTTCGCCGCGTGGGACCTCACCGTGTGGCGCTTCATCGGCGGCATCGGCATCGGCATGGCCTCCGTGATCGGCCCGGCCTACATCGCCGAGGTCGCGCCGCCCGCCTACCGCGGCCGCCTCGCCTCGTTCCAGCAGGCCGCCATCGTCGTCGGCATCGCCGTCTCCCAGCTCGTCAACTGGGGCATCCTGAACATGGCCGACGGCGACCAGCGCGGCAAGCTGGCCGGCCTCGAGGCCTGGCAGTGGATGCTCGGCGTCATGGTCGTCCCGGCCGTCCTCTACGGCCTGCTGTCCTTCGTGATCCCCGAGTCCCCGCGCTTCCTGCTCTCCGTCGGCCGTCAGGCCGAGGCCAAGAAGGTGCTCGCCGAGGTCGAGGGCACTTCCGTCGACGTGGACGCGCGCGCCGCCGAGATCGAGCTGGCCATGCACCGCGAGGACAAGTCGACGTTCAAGGACCTGCTGGGCGGCAAGTTCGGCTTCCTGCCGATCGTCTGGATCGGCATCTTCCTGTCGATCTTCCAGCAGCTCGTCGGCATCAACGTGATCTTCTACTACTCGAACCAGCTCTGGCAGTCGATCGGACACGACCCGAGCAGCTCGTTCCTGTACTCCTTCGAGACGTCGATCGTGAACATCGTCGGCACGGTCATCGCGATGATCTTCGTCGACAGGATCGGCCGCAAGCCGCTCGCCCTCATCGGCTCGGCCGGTATGGCCATCGCCCTGTTCACCATGGCCTGGGCGTTCTCCTACCGGACCGGCTCCGGCGACGACGTCTCGCTGCCGCAGGGCCAGGGCCTGACCGCGATCATCGCCGCCAACGCCTTCGTGCTCTTCTTCGCGCTGTCCTGGGGCGTGGTGGTCTGGGTGCTGCTCGGCGAGATCTTCCCCAACCGGATCCGCGCCGCCGCGCTCGGTGTGGCCGCCTCCGCGCAGTGGCTCGCCAACTTCGCGATCACCAAGACCTTCCCGAGCATGTCCGAGTGGAGCCTGACCGGCTCGTACATCATCTACGGCGCGTTCGCCGCGCTCTCGATCCCCTTCGTCGCCAAGTTCGTCAAGGAGACGAAGGGCAAGACCCTGGAGGAGATGGGCTAAACCCCGCTGCCCCGCTCCTCTTGAGGAAGCTGCCCCGGCTCGAGGACCGCAAGGTCAGTCCTTGAGCCGGGGCAGTACGTTTTCGCCGAGCAGCCGCAGGCTCCGCCACCCCTCGTCCACCGGCATCCCGCCGACGAGCGGATGCAGGACGAGGTTCGCCCCGGACTCCGCGAGCGTCACACACGCGTCGGGCGTGAGCACCCGGTACACGCCCTCGGCGCGCAGTCCCTCGACCGTCGTCGCCCCCGAGCGCACCGCCGAGCGGATGTCGCCGGACTGCCAGGAGGCATAGGTGCGGGCCTCGTGCAGGA
The DNA here is from genome assembly GCF_042677545.1 of Streptomyces sp. NPDC127108. Classification (NCBI taxonomy): domain Bacteria; kingdom Bacillati; phylum Actinomycetota; class Actinomycetes; order Kitasatosporales; family Streptomycetaceae; genus Streptomyces; species Streptomyces sp. NPDC127108. Next base: position 184,885 of record NZ_JBHXTE010000004.1, read on the forward strand.
GGTGTTCGCCGTACGCGGCCCAGGTGCGGTCGGGGTCCTCGCTGAGGTGCAGCAGCGGGGTCGTGGCCGCGGGCATCATCGTCCAGCCCTCGGTGCCGTACTCGGCGCGCTTCTCGTCGTAGTACGCCTCCAGTTCCGGCAGATGCGCGCTCGGGAAGAACGGCAGGCCGAACCGGGCGGCGCGGCGGGCCGCCGCCCGTGACGAGCCGCCGACCAGGAGCAGCGGGTGCGGCCGGGTGTGCGGGCGCGGGGTGACGCGCACGGTGCGGCCGCGGTGGCTGAACTCCTCGCCGGTCCAGGCCTTGAGCAGGGTCTCCAGAAGCTCGTCCTGGAGCTTGCCGCGCCGGGTCCACTCGACCCCGAAGGCCGCGTACTCCTCGGGCCGGTAGCCGATCCCCGCGACCGTGACGAGGCGGCCGCCGCTCAGCAGGTCGAGCACGGCGATGTCCTCGGCCAGGCGCAGCGGATCGTGCAGCGGTCCGATGACCGCCGAGACGGTCACCGCGATCCGGCGCGTCGCCCCGAACACGGCGCCCGCGAAGGCGAACGGCGAGGGCAGCCAGTTGTTGGCGGCGCCGTGGTGCTCCTCGGTCTGGATCGTGGACACGCCGCGGTCGTCGGCGTACGCGGCCATCTCCAGGGCCGCCCGGTAGCGGGCGCTGAGCGTGTCGGGGGTGGCCGCGGGATCGACGAGGTTGAAACGTACGACTGTGACGGGCATGCGGAACGTCCCCCTTCACCGGGACGGCGAGCCGCGGGCAGCGGACCGGGTGCGGCGAAGGGGGACGTTAGCTGACGCTGTGTCAGATGACCAGGGGCGGGCGGGAGTCGGAGGTGCTCACGCCTTGGCCGCGGCGGGCTTGGCCTCGGCGGCCGGAGCGGGCTCGGCCGCCGTCGCCGTCTCGGGGAGCGGCTGGCGCGGAAGCAGGGCGTACAGCGCGCCCGCGACCACGATCGTGACGAGCCAGCCGAGGCCGTTGCGCCCGATCCAGGAGGTGGCGAGCGGGCCGCTGAACCAGTCGACCTTGGTGAAGAGCAGGCCCACGACGAGCGCGACCGCCCAGGCCGCCATGGCCTGCCAGGCGAAGCCCGCCTTGTACCAGTACGCGCTGGTGCGCTTGGTGTCCATCAGCGCTTCGCCGTCGTACGTCTTCCTGCGGAACATGTCGACGCCGAACACGCCGATCCAGGCGGAGAATGCGACCGCGAGCAGCGTCAGGAAGGAGATGAAGGAGCCCATGAAGCTGGTGGCGACGTTCATCAGGAGGTAGCCGAAGATCAGGCTGATGATCGCGTTCACGCTGACCGCCCACGCGCGCGGCACCTTGATGCCGAGCGTCATGGCGGTGAAGCCCGCCGAGTACATCGACATCGAGTTGATCAGCAGCATGCCGATCAGGGCCATGATCAGGTACGGCACCGCGATCCAGGTCGGCAGCAGGTCGCCGAGGAAGGCCACCGGGTCCTGGGCCGAGGACAGCTTCGGCTGCGAGACGGCCATGACCGCGCCCATCAGGACCATGGGCACCACGACGATGGCCGCGCCGCCGACGGCGTGCCCGACCAGCGGGCGGTTCGGGGCCGTGCGCGGCAGGTAGCGGGTGAAGTCCGGGCCCGTGGGCACCCAGCTGATGCCGCCCGCGGCGATCGTGCCGATGCCCGCGATCATCATCGCCGTGGAGCCCGCGGGCTTGTCGAAGACCTGGCCCCAGTCGGTGTCCGTGAGGAGATAGACGAGCACCAGGACGCTGAACGCGCCGAAGAGGTACGTCGACCAGGTGCTGCACACGTGCAGGACCTTGCGGCCGAGGCCCGAGATGAGGAACGTCGCGGCGACGAAGCCGAGCAGCGTGATGACCTTCAGCGCGGTGTTCTGCTTCACCCCGAAGCAGATGTCGAGCACCGTGAGGATCGCGTACGCGCCCGTGACCGCGTTGATCGTCTCCCAGCCCCAGCGCGCGACCCAGATCAGCGAGCCGGGGAAGAGGTTGCCGCGCTGGCCGAAGACCGCGCGCGAGAGCGTCATGCCCGGGGAGCCGCCGCGCTTGCCCGCGATGGAGACGAGGCCCACCAGGCCGTAGCTCAGGACGGGGGAGACCAGGGCGACGACCAGGACCTGCCAGAAGTTCAGGCCGTTCGAGACGATCAGGCCCGCGCCCATCGTCAGGAGCAGAACGCTGATGTTGGCGGCGACCCAGGTGGGGAACAGCTCGCGGGTCCTGCCGTGGCGCTCGGAGTCCGGGACGGGCTCAAGGCCTCGGGTCTCCAGGGCGCCTTCGTGTTCGGCCGTTTCGGCGGTGGTGCTCATGAGGGGTGGTTCCGTGCCTCTCGCTCGGCTTGCGTCGACGTCGTCGCCGGCCGGTGGGGGTGAGCTGGGTGAATCAGCAGATGGGACTCTACGCGCGTTGACGCAGCCTCTTCCATCGTACTTTAGTCCGAGTAATGGCGGCTAGTGGCCTATGTCCTTTGGAGGAAAACACAAGGGGCCTGCCCGGAGGGCCCATGACTGATACTGGGTGAGTTATGGAAATCGTCATCCTTGCTGTAGTCATCGCCGTGGTCGTGGTCGGTGCGATCGGCGGGCTCGTCGTCGGCAGCCGCAAGAAGAAGCAGCTGCCCGCGGCGAAGGCCCCCTCCGCGACGCCCACCATCACCGCCCCTCCGGCCGAGCCGCACGTCGGCGACGAGGCCGAGACGCCGCGCGACGAAGCGCGCCGCACCATCGAGGAGGTGGACCTGCCGGTCGCCGAGCCCTCGGCGTCCGCACCCGTCACGACGGAGGAGCCCGCGGCCCCGCCGGCTCCCGAGATCGAGACCCCCGAGCCCACCGCGGGCCGCCTGGTGCGCCTGCGCACGCGCCTCTCGCGCTCCCAGAACGCACTCGGCAAGGGCCTGCTCACGCTCCTCTCGCGCGAGCACCTGGACGAGGACACCTGGGAGGAGATCGAGGACACCCTCCTGACCGCCGACGTCGGCGTCGCCCCCACCCAGGAGCTGGTCGAGCGGCTGCGCGAGCGCGTCCGTGTGCTCGGCACGCGCACCCCCGAGGACCTGCGCGCCCTGCTCCGCGAGGAGCTCCTCGCCCTGGTCGGCACGGACTTCGACCGCACCGTGAAGACCGAGTCCGGCCTGGAGACCCCGGCCATCGTGATGGTCGTCGGCGTCAACGGCACCGGCAAGACCACCACCACCGGCAAGCTCGCCCGCGTCCTGGTCGCCGACGGCCGCTCGGTCGTCCTCGGTGCCGCCGACACCTTCCGTGCCGCCGCCGCCGACCAGCTCCAGACCTGGGGCGAGCGCGTCGGCGCCCGCACGGTCCGCGGACCCGAGGGCGGCGACCCGGCGTCGATCGCCTTCGACTCGGTCAAGGAGGGCATCGCCGAGGGCGCCGACGTCGTCCTCATCGACACCGCCGGGCGCCTGCACACCAAGACCGGCCTGATGGACGAGCTCGGCAAGGTCAAGCGCGTCGTCGAGAAGCACGCGCCGCTGGACGAGGTCCTGCTCGTCCTCGACGCCACCACCGGCCAGAACGGCCTGGTGCAGGCCCGCGTCTTCGCCGAGGTCGTCGACATCACCGGCATCGTCCTCACCAAGCTCGACGGCACCGCCAAGGGCGGCATCGTGGTCGCGGTCCAGCGCGAGCTGGGCGTGCCGGTGAAGCTCATCGGCCTCGGCGAGGGCGCGGACGACCTGGCGCCGTTCGAGCCCGAGGCGTTCGTCGACGCCCTTCTTTGCGACTAAACCGTCGCCGCTCTCGCGGATGTGGTGGGGCGCCGTCGTGGTTCCTCAATTGATGGTTGCGGTGTCTGGTCGCAAAGAACACGTCGGTCGCGAAGAGTTCGCCCGTGGCCAAGAGTTCAACTGAGGAAGGAGCCCCGGCCCGGGTGCAGGCAGCCGGGAGCGGGGCTCTTCCGCGTGTGGTCCCCGCGCGGGGCGCGCGTTACGCGGGCGACCGATGGGCGACGTACGCCAGCGTGCCGAGGAGGAGCCGGGCGTGCGGCGGGCCCGTGACGGACTCGGGGTCGGGGGAGCGCAGCCAGCGGACCGGGCCGAGGCCCGCGCGGTCGGACGGCGGGGCGGTGATGTGCGCGCCGGGGCCCAGGCCGTGCAGGTCGAGCCCGGTGTCGTCCCAGCCCATGCGGTAGAGCAGCTGCGGCAGTTCGGCGGCGGCGCCGGGGGCCACGAAGAAGTGCGTGCGGCCGTCCGGAGTGGCCGTCACCGGGCCGAGCGGCAGCCCCATCCGCTCCAGGCGCACCAGCGCGCGGCGCCCCGCCGACTCGGCCACCTCGAGCACGTCGAACGCGCGGCCCACGGGCAGCATCACGGCCGCGCCGGGGAACTGCGACCAGGCCTCCGTCACCTCGTCGAGGGTGGCGCCGGCGGTGATCTCCGGGGCGAAGTCCAGCGGGTGGGCGCCGGGGGCGGCGCAGTCGGCCCGTCCGCAGGAGCAGCGGCGGTCCTGGGCGCGTGCGCCGGGCACCACGTCCCAGCCCCACAGGCCCGTGTACTCGGCGACGGCCGTGCACTCCTCGGCGGTCGAGCGGCAGCGCCGACGGGACCCGGAGCGCGGCTCCTTGGCCTCCTTGAAGGCGCGCGTGTCCTTGGCCGCGCGCGGATCCTTCGCGGCGCGCGCCTCCCCGGCCGCGCGCGGCACACGCGCCTCGGCGCCCGCTTGCGCCGCGTCTTCCGCGCCCGTCTCGTCTGTCTGCTTGGTCCCCCGGACGTCCTTCGTTCCCCGGACACCGAACCGGGGCTCTTTGGTCCCCCGGATGCCGCCGATCGTGAAGCCCATGCCCCCTCCAACGGGTCGCGTGTGCGGTGGTTACGAGTGCGCGGTGGTGACGTGACGGATCCGGACCGTGACCCGTCGCGCCTGGACGCGTTGAGCACGTCTCAAGCCGACTCTCGCCGACTTTCGCCGCGTTCCGCCGTCAGGTGGTGCCCGCGCTCGGAGGCATTGCAGGTGGTGCACTCCGTTGCCCGCGCCCCTGCGTGCTCCGCTCCGCCCACTTTTGGTTGTCCCGTGTCAAGTGAATCGTGTGCGGCGGGCAGGGAGTTCATTCGAAGGGGTGGCGAATGGTGGCGTTTCCGCGTTCGCCCTCGCCGGAGCGGTGATCGTAGGATTACTTTCAGTGCATGACTCGAGGAGTTGCGCACCCGTGGGTATGCCGGAGGCAAGTCGGTTTCCCGTTCGAAGGGTGACATTCTCCGGACGGACCGCCGCAACACACGGCATTCTGTTAGGGCTTGACGTGGACCTCGGACAAGTGGCTTGAGGGATGGGGGCGTTCCAGTGGGCGGCAATGGCGGTAGCGGTGCGAACGCTGAGAAGCGCCCCAACGAGATGCTCGGTTCCTGGTTCGTGCGCAGCGGCTGGTCGAAGGGCGAGCTGGCTCGCCAAGTGAACCGCAGAGCACGCCAGTTGGGCGCGCACCACATCTCCACGGACACCTCGCGGGTACGCCGCTGGCTGGACGGCGAGAACCCGCGCGAGCCCATCCCGCGCATCCTCTCCGAGCTGTTCTCCGAGCGCTTCGGCTGTGTCGTCGCCGTCGAGGACCTCGGCCTGCGCGCCGCCCACAAGTCCCCGTCCGTGTCCGGCGTCGACCTGCCCTGGACCGGCCCCCAGACCGTCGCCCTCATCAGCGAGTTCAGCCGCAGCGACCTGATGCTGGCGCGGCGCGGCTTCCTCGGCACCTCGCTCGCCCTGTCCGCGGGACCCGCCCTGATCGAGCCCATGCAGCGCTGGCTCGTGCCCGGCCCCTCCGCCCACGTGACCGCCCCCGAGCCGCAGCAGCTCACCCCGCGCCGCCCCGGCCGCCTCTCCCGCCCCGAGCTGGAGCTCCTGGAGTCCACCACGGTGATGTTCCGCCAGTGGGACGCCCAGTGCGGCGGCGGCCTGCGCCGAAAAGCCGTCGTCGGACAGCTGCACGAGGTGACCGACCTGCTCCAGGAGCCCCAGCCCGAGGACACCTCCAAGCGCCTGTTCAAGGTCGCCGGTGAACTGGCCGAACTGGCGGGCTGGATGAGCTACGACGTAGGGCTCCAGCCCACCGCCCAGAAGTACTTCGTGCTCGCCCTGCACGCCGCCAAGGAAGCGGGCGAGAAGTCCCTCGGGTCGTACATCCTCTCCAGCATGAGCCGCCAGATGATCCACCTCGGCCGGCCCGACGACGCCCTCGAACTGATCCACCTCGCGCAGTACGGCAGCCGCGACTGCGCCAGCCCGCGCACCCAGTCGATGCTGTATGCGATGGAGGCCCGCGCCTACGCCGGAATGGGCCAGCCGGGCCGCTGCAAACGGGCGGTCCGGATGGCCGAGGACACCTTCGCCGACGCGGACGACTGGGACGAGCCCGAGCCCGACTGGATCCGCTTCTTCTCCGAGGCGGAGCTCAACGGCGAGAACGCCCACTCCTTCCGCGACCTCGCCTACGTGGCCGGGCGCAGCCCCACCTACGCCTCGCTGGCCGAGCCCGTCATGACGCGCGCCGTCGACCTCTTCGGCAAGGACCCCGAGCACCAGCGGTCGTACGCACTGAACCTGATCGGCATGGCCACCGTCCACCTGCTCCAGAAGGAGCCCGAGCAGAGCGCGGTGCTCGCGGGCGAAGCCCTGGCCATCGCCAAGAAGGTGCGCTCCGAGCGGGTCAACACCCGGCTGCGCAAGACCGTCGACAACGCCCTGCGGGACTTCGGGGACGTACCGGACGTGGTCCGGCTCACCGACCAGCTCTCCGTCGACATGCCGGAATCCGCGGAGGCCGTCTGACATGCCCGCGCACCCGGCCGCCTGACCGGCGCGCCCCGCACACTCCGGCCGCGGCCGGCCCATCCCTACAGCCCGACTCGGCTCCCCCATGCCAGGTCTCCGGATGGCCGCCGCGGCCGGGCTGCTTTTGCGCCCAAACCCGCGCCGCTCTCGCGGAGGGGGCTGGGCCCCGTTGGGGTTGCTCAATTGATGGCTGGGGATTCGGGAGGGTATGTCCTCCGGACCGCTGGCCACGCCCGGTTCATCCATGCGTAACACGCACGACCTCTTCGTCACTGGCGCGAAACATCGAGCGGCACTGACCGAAACCGCGCTGCGCCAACCTCATGCGGCATAACCGGCCCACCGTCCTCGCACCGCAGAGGGTGAAGCCCGCACGGGCCGTATCCGACGACGAGGAGACGCCGATGCCCCCAGGCATCACGCTTGCCGCAGACACCCCGCAGCTGTCTGCCGCCAACACCGGGTTCATGTTGATCTGCTCCGCCCTGGTGATGCTCATGACGCCGGGGCTCGCCTTCTTCTACGGAGGCATGGTCCGCGTCAAGAGCACCCTGAACATGCTGATGATGAGCTTCATCAGCCTCGGGATCGTCACCGTCCTGTGGGTGCTCTACGGCTTCTCCGTCGCCTTCGGCACCGACCACGGCAGCATCGTCGGCTGGAACGGCGACTACGTCGGCCTCGGCGGGATCGGCCTCAACGAGCTGTGGGACGGGTACACCATCCCCGTCTACGTCTTCGCCGTGTTCCAGCTGATGTTCGCCGTCATCACGCCCGCCCTGATCAGCGGCGCGCTCGCGGACCGCGTGAAGTTCACCGCGTGGGCGCTGTTCGTGGCCCTGTGGGCGACGATCGTGTACTTCCCCGTCGCGCACTGGGTGTGGGGCACCGGCGGCTGGGCCTTCGAACTGGGCGTCATCGACTTCGCCGGCGGTACGGCCGTGCACATCAACGCCGGTGCCGCCGCCCTCGGCGTGATCCTCGTCATCGGCAAGCGCGTCGGCTTCAAGAAGGACCCGATGCGCCCGCACAGCCTGCCCCTGGTGATGCTCGGCGCCGGACTCCTGTGGTTCGGGTGGTTCGGCTTCAACGCCGGGTCCTGGCTCGGCAACGACGACGGCGTCGGCGCGCTGATGTTCATCAACACGCAGATCGCCACGGCCGCCGCCATGCTCGCCTGGCTCGCCTACGAGAAGATCCGCCACGGCGCGTTCACCACCCTCGGCGCCGCGTCCGGCGCGGTCGCGGGACTCGTCGCCATCACCCCGTCCGGCGGCTCCTGCTCGCCCCTCGGCGCGATCGCCATCGGCGCCATCGCCGGTCTGCTGTGCGCCCTCGCCGTCGGCCTGAAGTTCAAGTTCGGCTACGACGACTCCCTCGACGTCGTCGGCGTCCACCTGGTCGGCGGCATCGCCGGTTCGCTCCTCGTCGGCCTCTTCGCCACCGGCGGCGGCCAGTCCGAGGCGCAGGGCCTCTTCTACGGTGGTGGCCTCGAACAGCTCGGCAAGCAGGCCGCCGGCGTCGGCGCCGTCCTCGGCTACTCCCTCGTCGCCTCCGCCGTCCTCGCCTTCCTGATCGACAAGACGATCGGCATGCGGGTCGACGAGGACGAGGAGGTCGGCGGCATCGACCAGGTCCAGCACGCGGAGACCGCGTACGACTTCAGCGGCGCGGGCGGCGGCTCCGCACCGCGTACGACCGCCGTGCCGGGCCCGGTCCAGGGGGCCGCGCAGTCGGCGGCCCAGAAGAACAAGAAGGTGGACGCATGAAGCTCATCACCGCGGTCGTCAAGCCGCACCGCCTCGACGAGATCAAGGAGGCCCTGCAGGCCTTCGGGGTCCAGGGCCTGACCGTCACCGAGGCCAGCGGCTACGGACGGCAGCGCGGCCACACCGAGGTCTACCGGGGCGCCGAGTACACCGTCGACCTCGTACCGAAGATCCGCATCGAGGTGCTCGTCGAGGACGAGGACGCCGAACAGCTCATCGAGGTCGTCGTCAAGGCGGCCCGCACCGGCAAGATCGGCGACGGCAAGGTGTGGAGCGTCCCCGTCGACACGGCGGTCCGGGTACGGACCGGTGAGCGCGGGCCCGACGCGCTGTGACGCGCACGGCGTGCGCGCTGTAGTCCCACAGAGAACAGGAGCCGCTGGGTGACGAGCGTGGAAGTACCGAAGCAATCAGCAGACTCGGAAGACTCCGGACCCAGCGGCTACGCGGCGGCCCGGCTGCGCCTCCTCCAAGAGGAGGCGCGGTCCGGGCCGCCGCGCCGTTCCGCCCTCGCCGAACTGACGGACGGCTGGCTGAACGGGCTCTTCGCCGCGGGCACCGCCGCCGCCGGACCCGGCGCGTCACGAGGCATCGCCCTGATCGCCGTCGGCGGCTACGGCCGCGGCGAACTGTCGCCCCGCAGCGACCTCGACCTGCTGCTCCTCCACGACGGCGCCGCCGACCCGGGCGCGGTCGCCGCCCTCGCCGACCGCATCTGGTACCCCGTCTGGGACCTCGGCCTCGCCCTCGACCACTCCGTCCGCACCCCGGCCGAGGCCCGCAAGACGGCGGCCGACGACCTGAAGGTCCACCTCGGCCTGCTCGACGCCCGGCACATCGCAGGCGACCTCGGGCTCACCACCGGGCTGCGCGGCGCCGTCCTCGCCGACTGGCGCAACCAGGCGCCCCAACGACTGCCCGAGCTGCGCGAACTGTGCGCGGACCGGGCCGCGCGCCACGGCGAGCTGAGCCACCTCCTCGAACCCGACCTGAAGGAGGCCCGCGGCGGACTCCGCGACGCCACCGCACTGCGGGCCGTCGCCGCCTCCTGGCTCGCGGACGCGCCCCGCGAGGGCCTCGCCGAGGCCCGCCGCACCCTGCTCGACGCCCGCGACGCCCTGCACCTGACCACCGGCCGCGCCACCGACCGCCTCGCCCTCCAGGAACAGGACCAGGTCGCCGCCGAACTCGGCCTCCTCGACGCCGACACCCTGCTGCGACAGGTGTACGAGGCGGCGCGCACCATCGCCTACGCCAGCGACGTGACCTGGCGCGAGGTCGGGCGCGTGCTGCGGTCCCGCAAGGCCAGGCCGCGGCTGCGCGGGCTCCTCGGCGGCGGGAAGACGGCCGTGGCCGAGCGCTCGCCGCTGGCCGAGGGCGTCGTGGAGCAGGACGGCGAGGTCGTGCTCGCGCGGGCCGCCCGGCCGGAGCGGGACCCCGTGCTTCCGCTGCGGGCCGCCGCGGCCGCCGCGCAGGCGGGGCTGCCCCTGTCCCTGCACGCCGTGCGCCGGATCGCGGCCGCCACCCGGCCGCTGCCCACACCCTGGCCCGCCGAGGCCCGCGAACAACTGGTGACGCTCCTCGGCGCCGGGCGGCCGACCGTCCAGGTCTGGGAGGCCCTCGAGGCCGAGGGCCTGATCACCCGGCTGCTGCCCGACTGGGAGCGGGTCTGGTGCCGCCCCCAGCGCAACGCCGTCCACACCTGGACCGTCGACCGGCACCTCGTCGAGACCGCCGTCCGCGCCGCCGACCTCACCCGCCGCGTCGGCCGTCCCGACCTGCTGCTCGTCGCCGCGCTGCTGCACGACATCGGCAAGGGCTGGCCCGGCGACCACTCCGTCGCCGGAGAGATCATCGCCCGCGACGTGGCCGCCCGGATCGGCTTCGACCGCACCGACGTCGCCGTGCTCGCCTGCCTCGTACGCCACCACCTCCTCCTCATCGAGACCGCCACCCGGCGCGACCTCGACGACCCCGCGACCGTGCGGTCCGTCGCCGAGGCCGTCGGCTCGCCCGGCACCCTGGAGCTGCTGCACGCCCTCACAGAGGCGGACGCGCTCGCCACCGGGCCCGCGGCGTGGTCGTCATGGCGGGGCTCGCTGGTCGCGGACCTGGTCAAGCGGGTCGCCGCGGTGCTCGCGGGGGACGAGGTCGACGACCCGTACGCGACGGGGGACGACGCGCTCGCCTCGGCGGAGGAGGAGCGGCTCGCGGTGGAGGCGGTGCGGACGGGGGCGCCGGTGGTGGCGCTGCGGGCGGATGCTGGCGGGGGCGCCTTGGGGGACGTGGGGGGCGAGGGTGCTGGGGGTTCCGGGGGTGCTGGGGGCTCTCGGGGCTCCGAGGGTGCTGCGGGTTCTGGGGATTCCGGGGGCGCCGCCGGGGAGCAGGTCGAGCCGCTGGGCGTGGAGTTGCTGGTCGCCGTGCCCGAGCAGGCCGGGGTGCTGCCCGCCGTCGCCGGGGTCCTCGCCATGCACCGGCTGACCGTGCGCACCGCGGAGCTGCGGGCGGTCGGACTGCCCGAGGAGATGCCCGGCTCGGTGCTGATGCTCCAGTGGCGGGTGGCCGCCGAGTACGGCTCGCTGCCCCAGGCCGCGCGGCTGCGGGCCGACCTGGTGCGGGCGCTCGACGGGTCCCTCGACATCGCGGCCAGGCTCGCCGAGCGGGACGCCGCGTATCCGCGTCGCCGCGGCACGGTCGCGCCGCCGCCCCGGGTCACCGTGGCGTCGGCGGGGTCGCGGCGGGCGACGGTGATCGAGGTCCGGGCCCAGGACGCACCGGGGCTGCTGCACCGGATCGGGCGGGCCCTCGAGGCGGCGGAGGTGCGGGTGCGCAGCGCGCATGTGTCGACGCTGGGGGCGAACGCGGTGGACGCCTTCTACGTGACGGGGGCGGACGGGGCGCCGCTGGCGGGGGAGCGGGCGGTCGAGGTGGCTCGGGGGGTGGAGGAGGTATTGCGGGGGTGACTCCCGGCTGTACGCGTCGTTGGGGGATCGTGTGCTCCCCGTTGACGCGGGGGTGATCCACCCGCGCAGCACGTCATCAAGATCGTCAACGCGTGATCCCCGCCGCTGCGGGGATATCGCCCCCGGCTACTCATCGCAGCCGGGGGTGATTGCTGCGATGGGCCAGATACCCTGGAGGGCGACCCAGCCTGCCCCCGACTCCGAGGACCAACGAGCGCCGTGTTCGATACTCTCTCCGACCGTTTGGCGACTACCTTCAAATCCCTCCGGGGCAAGGGCCGCCTCTCCGAGGCGGACATCGACGCCACGGCGCGCGAGATCCGTATCGCGCTCCTTGAAGCGGATGTCGCGCTGCCGGTGGTCCGGTCCTTCATCAAGAGCGTGAAGGAGAGGGCGCTGGGGGCCGAGGTCTCCAAGGCGCTCAATCCGTCGCAACAGTTCATCAAAATCGTCAACGAGGAGCTCATCGGCATCCTCGGCGGCGAGACCCGGCGCCTGCGCTTCGCCAAGCAGCCGCCCACGGTCATCATGCTCGCGGGCCTCCAAGGCGCCGGTAAGACCACGCTGGCCGGAAAGCTCGGCCGCTGGCTGAAGGCCCAGGGCCACTCCCCGCTGCTTGTGGCCTGCGACCTCCAGCGCCCGAACGCCGTGAACCAGCTGTCGGTCGTCGCCGAGCGCGCGGGCGTCGGGGTCTACGCCCCGCAGCCGGGCAACGGCGTCGGCGACCCGGTCCAGGTCGCGAAGGACTCGATCGAGTACGCGCGCACGAAGCAGTTCGACGTGGTCGTCGTCGACACCGCCGGACGCCTCGGCATCGACCAGGAGCTGATGCAGCAGGCCGCGGACATCCGCGACGCCGTCAGCCCGGACGAGATCCTGTTCGTCGTCGACGCGATGATCGGTCAGGACGCCGTCAACACGGCGGAGGCCTTCCGCGACGGCGTCGGCTTCGACGGCGTCGTGCTCTCGAAGCTCGACGGCGACGCCCGTGGTGGTGCCGCGCTCTCGATCGCGCACGTCACCGGCCGTCAGATCATGTTCGCCTCCAACGGCGAGAAGCTGGACGACTTCGACGCGTTCCACCCGGACCGCATGGCGTCCCGCATCCTCGGCATGGGCGACATGCTCACGCTCATCGAGAAGGCCGAGCAGACCTTCTCGCAGCAAGAGGCCGAGAAGATGGCCTCCAAGCTGGCGAGCAGCAAGGGCGGCAAGGACTTCACGCTCGACGACTTCCTGGCCCAGATGGAGCAGGTCAGGAAGATGGGCAGCATCAGCAAGCTGCTCGGGATGCTGCCGGGCATGGGGCAGATCAAGGACCAGATCAACAACCTCGACGAGCGCGACGTCGACCGCACCGCGGCCATCATCAAGTCGATGACCCCCGGTGAGCGGCAGGAGCCGACGATCATCAACGGCTCGCGCCGTGCCCGTATCGCCAAGGGTTCCGGTGTCGAGGTCAGCGCCGTGAAGAACCTGGTCGAGCGGTTCTTCGAGGCCCGGAAGATGATGTCCCGCATGGCGCAGGGCGGCGGTATGCCGGGGATGCCCGGGATGCCGGGCATGGGCGGTGGCCCCGGCAAGCAGAAGAAGAAGCAGAAGCAGGCCAAGGGCAAGCAGCGCTCCGGCAACCCGATGAAGCGCAAGCAGCAGGAGGACGAGGCGGCTGCCCGGCGGGCCGCGGCCGAGGAGGCCGCCGCGAGTGGCGCCTTCGGGCTCCCGGCCGGGGGCCAGGGTGGCAAGGACTTCGAGCTGCCGGACGAGTTCAAGAAGTTCATGGGCTGAGCGCGGCCCTTTCGGTACGTCGTCCAGGGGCGCCCCACCGCGTGGTGGGGCGCCCCTGGCGTATCCGCGGGCGCGTGCCGGGGCGGGCGCCCGCGTGTGGCCCCTGGCGGGTGCGGAGCGCGTGCCGGTGGGTCTTTTGTGTCGTAGCGTCCGCATATGAGTAACCCCGTGCCGCCGCGTCAGAAGCCCGAGCAGCCGTGGCGCTCCGAGGGTGCTCCGGAACCCGCGCCCACGCCGCCGCCGAAGCGGAAGCTGCCCGGCGGCTGGGGCGGCCTGATCCTCACGGCCCTGGTCGTCTACCTCATCGCCAACCTCGTCCTCTCCTTCTTCGGCGACGGCGACGAGCCGACGATCTCGTACACGGAATTCAGCAAGCAGGTCGACTCCGGGAACGTCTCGAAGATCTACTCCAAGGGCGACGCGATCCAGGGGCAGCTCAAGAAGGAGCAGAAGGATCCGGACGGGGGTGACGAGTACACCAAGTTCAAGACGCAGCGGCCCGAGTTCGCGGACGACAAGCTGTGGGGTGATCTGACGAAGAACAAGGTCACGGTCACCGCCGAGCCGGTGGTGCAGGAGCGCAGCTTCCTGTCCAACCTGCTGATCTCGCTCGCCCCGATGCTGCTGCTCGTGGTGCTGTGGATCTTCATCGCGCGGCGGATGGCGTCCGGGACGGGCGGCGCGGGCGGCATGCTCGGGCGCAAGCAGCCGCCGAAGCCCGTCGAGCTGGAGCCGGGCAAGAAGCGGACCACCTTCGAGGACGTCGCGGGCATCGACGAGGTCGAGGGCGAGCTGAACGACGTCGTCGACTTCCTGAAGAACCCCGACGCCTACCGGAAGATGGGCGCGCGGATGCCCGGCGGTGTGCTGCTCGCCGGGCCGCCCGGGACCGGCAAGACCCTGCTGGCGCGGGCCGTCGCCGGTGAGGCCGGGGTGCCGTTCTTCTCGGCCTCGGCATCGGAGTTCATCGAGATGATCGTGGGCGTGGGGGCCTCGCGCGTACGCGAGCTCTTCGCCGAGGCGCGGAAGGTCGCGCCGGCCATCATCTTCATCGACGAGATCGACACCATCGGGCGGGCCCGTGGTGGCGGCAGCGGCATGGGCGGGCACGACGAGCGGGAGCAGACGCTCAACCAGATCCTCACCGAGATGGATGGTTTCTCCGGCTCCGAGGGCGTCATCGTCATCGCCGCCACCAACCGCGCCGACATCCTCGACCCGGCCCTGACCCGCCCCGGCCGCTTCGACCGGGTGGTCAACGTGTCCCCGCCCGACCGCGGCGGCCGCGAGGCCATCCTCGGCATCCACACCCGGGCGATCCCCCTGGCGAAGGACGTGGACCTGGCCCAGATCGCCCGCACGACCCCGGGCATGACGGGCGCGGACCTGGCCAACCTCGCGAACGAGGCCGCCCTGCTCGCCGTGAAGCGTGGGCAGGAGCTGGTCACGCAGTCCGACCTCTCCGAAGCCCTGGAGAAGGTGCAACTGGGCGCCGAGCGGCCGCTGGTGATGCCCGACGAGGAGCGCCGCCGCACCGCGTACCACGAGAGCGGGCACGCCCTGCTCGGGATGCTGCAGCCGGGCGCCGACCCCGTCCGCAAGATCACCATCGTCCCGCGCGGGCGCGCACTCGGCGTCACACTGTCGACCCCGGATGCCGACAAGTACGCGTACACGGAGGAGTATCTGCGCGGCCGCATCATCGGTGCCCTCGGTGGCATGGCGGCCGAACACGTCGTCTACGGAGTCGTCACGACCGGCGCCGAGAACGACCTGGAGCAGGTCACCAACATCGCCCGCGGCATGGTCGCCCGTTGGGGCATGAGCGAACGCGTGGGCCGTCTCTCGGCCCTCCCGAACGACGCCCAGCAGGCCTACGGTCTTGCCGCCGCCCCGGAGACCCTCGACACCATCGACGGCGAGATGCGCCGCATCGTCGACGAGTGCTACGAGAGCGCCTGCCGCCAACTCCGCGACCACCGCGCCCAGCTCGACGCCCTGGCCGCGTCTCTCCTGGAGAACGAGACCCTGGAGGAGGCCGACGCCTACAGGGTGGCCGGTATCACCCGGCTCACCAAGGAAACGTGAGGCGTGCGCGCAAGGCGTCTGACTGACGTGCCGCCATGGACAGCAGCGACGTCAGGGAAGCCACCGCCGAACTGCTGCGTGCGCTCGGCCCGCACACCGACCGGGACTGGGCGCCCGTCTCCGCGGGCTCCCTGGAGTGGAGCTGCCGGACCACGGCGGCACACATCGCACACGACCTGCTGGCCGCTCTCGACGCCTCTCCCGCCGATGCCCGCGCCTGGCACTGGGGGCCGTGCGACCCCACGGGCTTCGCGTCGATGGGGACCGCGGAGATCCTCCTGCACACGCACGACATCACCCGGGGCCTCGCCGTGGAGTGGCTGCCTCCCGGGGCGCTGTGCCGGCGCGTGCTGGACCGGCTCTTCCCCGACGCCCCGGACGGCGACCCCGCCGCCGTGCTGCTCTGGTGCACCGGCCGAGGCGACCTCGACGGGCGCGAGCGGCGTACGTCCTGGACGTGGCGGGCGGCGCTCAGTGGGTGAGGTGCCGTGGTGCCGGGTGGTGGGCTGGGTCTACGTAGAGGGTGGTTTTCGGGTGCCCCGGGCTCCGTAGTGCGTGCTCCGTAGTGCGTGCTCCGTAGTGCGTGCTCCGTAGTGCGTGCTCAGCGGTGCGTGCGAAGCAGTGGCTGCTATGCCGTGCGTGCGATCAAGTAGCGGAATACGTTCGGCATCCACACCGTGCCGTCGCGGCGCTGATGCGGATGCAGTGCCTCGGTCAGCTCCTTGTCGACCTGGACCTCGTCCGTCGCGCCGAGCGCCGCGTCGAACAGACCGGTGGACAGCAGTCCGCGGACGGCGCTGTCCATGTCCGCGTAGCCGAAGGGGCATGCCACGCGGCCCGAGCCGTCCGGTTTGAGGCCCGCGCGCTGCGCGACCTCCTCCAGGTCGTCCCGGCACGCCGGGCGCCAGCTGCGCGCGCTGCGCAGCGGGTCGGCGAGCTTCGTGGCCACCCGGAGCACGGAGGACGTGGTGCAGCGCTCCGGAGGTCCCCAGCCCGCGAGGACCACGGGGGCGCCTCGCTCGGCGAGCGGGGACGCCTTCTCCAGGAGTGCCGAGAGGCCCTCGGAGTCGCCGGCCACGCACCCGATCGGCTGGAACGCGGTCACCAGGGTGTACGGCGCGTCGTCCGGGGTCGCGGCGTCCTCGGGGGAGCCCTCCACCAGGCGTGTTCCCGCCTCTGGGCGTGCGCCCGCGGACGTGTCCGGCGCGAGGCGTTCACGCGCGAGCGCCAGGCGTTCGGGCGCCGACGGCTCCACGCCGGTCACCGACGCGCCCCGCGCGGCCGCCATCAGGAGGGCGAGCCCGGACCCGCAGCCCAGGTCGAGAAGGCGCGTGCCGCGGCCCACTTCAAGTCGTTCGTACACCGCTTCATAGAGCGGGACCAGCATCCTCTCCTGGATCTCCGCCCAGTCACGCGCGCGTGCGCACCGGTCCACACGGGGGGTCGCACCCGCGCGCGGGCGGTGAGAGTGCACGAGCGTAGGTGTCATCGAAAGCGCCCCAATCCGCCGAGAGTTGTCGTGCCGATTCCTAACGATTCGTCCGCCCCCACGACGTGCGTTCACGCTCCCCCCGTATGCCAGGGAACTCCGCATCCGTCGTGGCGTCCAGGGGTTGTGGGGCAATGCTTGCGTGCCACCGTTGTGCGCCCCCTGGGACCGTAAATTTCCGGCCCTTCAGACGGCCCGGACGTACCATGCGCGCCATGGCAAAGGCACCCGTACTCACGCCCCGCGCGGACGACTTCCCCCGCTGGTACCAGGAGTTGATCACCAAGGCCGAGCTGGCCGACAACGGGCCGGTGCGCGGCACCATGGTGATCCGACCGTACGGCTACGGGCTGTGGGAGCGGATGCAGCACGACATGGACGCACGCATCAAGGAGACGGGTACGCAGAACGCGTACTTCCCCCTCCTGATCCCGCAGTCGTACCTCACACGCGAGGCAGAGCACGTCGAGGGCTTCGCCCCCGAGCTGGCCGTCGTCACCCACGGAGGCGGCAAGGAGCTGGAGGAGCCGGTCGTCATCCGGCCGACTTCGGAGACCATCGTCAACGAGTACTTCTCCAAGTGGGTGCAGAGCTACCGCGATCTGCCGCTGCTCATCAACCAGTGGGCCAACGTGGTCCGCTGGGAACTGCGGCCGCGCCTGTTCCTGCGCACGTCGGAGTTCCTGTGGCAGGAGGGCCACACGGCCCACGCGACGTACGAGGAGGCGCGCGACTTCGCCGCCCGGATCCACCGGCACGTCTACGGAGCCTTCCTGCGGGACCTCCTCGCCATGGACTTCGTGCTCGGCCGCAAGACGGCCAAGGAGCGCTTCGCGGGCGCCGTCAACACCCTCACGCTCGAAGGCATGATGGGCGACGGCAAGGCCCTCCAGCTCGGCACCAGCCACGAACTCGGCCAGAACTTCGCCAAGGCCTTCGGCACCCGCTATCTGTCGAAGGACGGCGAGCAGGAACTGGTCTGGCAGACCTCCTGGGGCGCCACGACCCGCATGATCGGCGCCCTGGTGATGATGCACGGCGACGACAGCGGCCTGCGCCTGCCGCCGCGCCTCGCGCCCGTCCAGGCCGTCGTCCTCGCCGTCAAGGACGACGACGCCGTGCTCGCCGAGGCGCGCGAGATCGGTGAGCGGCTGACGGCGGCGGGCGTGCGCGTCCAGGTCGACGACCGCACGGAGATCCCCTTCGGGAGGCGCGCCGTGGACTGGGAGCTCAAGGGCGTGCCGGTCCGCGTCGAGATCGGGCCGCGCGACCTGGAGAACGGCACCGCGATGCTCGTGCGCCGCATCGCGGGCGGCAAGCAGCCCGTGCCCCTCGACGCCCTCACGACGCTCCTGCCCACCGTCCTCGAAGAGGACCAGGAGCTGCTGCTCACCCAGGCCCGCGCCCGCCGGGAGTCCCGTACGAGCGACGTGGCCGACGTCGGCGAGGCCGTCGAGGCTGCCGCGGCGGGCGGCTGGGCGCGCCTGCCGTGGGCGGCGCTGGGCCCGGAGGGCGAGGCGAGGCTCGCCGAGCACGGGGTGACCGTACGGTGTCTGGTCGCGGAGGACGGGGCGGTGCCGGACGCCGATGACGCACCCGGTAACGTCGCCGTCGTGGCACGCGCGTACTGAGACCCGGGATTCCGTCTTGGGAGCCTTCAGGAGGCGTCGGCCGGTCCTCCTCGCAACAGGGGCCCCGGCGCACGGAGTTGACCTACGCGCCGGGGCGTACGCGCCGCTACGTACCGGCTTGATGCGAGCTGCGAGGCTTCTCCGCAGATCAGCGCACCCGCCCTCGTCCGGACGCATCAACGGCAACTGACGGGTAAGTGCAAATTATTTGAGATGCCCCGGAATGGAACCCGGAGGCACCCCGGCTCGTTGTCACGACGTGAGCACGACACCACCTGTTCTCGCCGCAGAGCTGGCACAGGCGTGGGCCGACATTCAGCGGCACCACTCCGAGCTGCCGGACCTAGCCGCGCCCGAATCCCTGATCGGAGAGTCGTCGTCCGCCTGTGGCGCCGAGCTCTCCTTCGAACGACTGCTGCACGAGGCAGTCCACGGCATCGCCGCGGCCCGCGGCGTACGCGACACCTCACGCGCGGGCCGCTACCACAACCGCAGATTCCTCTCGATCGCCGAGGAGCTGGGCCTGGACCATCCGGAGGAGCCGCATCCGAGCAGCGGCTTCTCCCTGGTCACGCTCAACCCCGAGGCCAAGAAGCGCTATCGCCCGACCATCGAGCGGCTGCAGCGCGCCCTGCGGGCGCACACGGTCGCCACCACGGCCGACACCTCACGCACCTTCCGGGGTCCGGCCGCCCGGCACGGGTCCTCCGGAGGCGGCGTGCGGGTGAAGGCCGTCTGCGACTGCGGGCGCAATGTCCGCGTCGTGCCGTCCGTCCTCGCCCAGGCGCCCATCATGTGCGGCGGCTGCGGCAAGCCCTTCCGGATCCCGGAAGTGGTGGGCGTCGGCGCGGGAGCGGGGTGAGCCGGGCCCACCCGCGATGAGCTGGTGCGGGGCGGTCGGCCCGATTCGGCCGCCCCTCCCGGAAAGGGGCAGTGGACCGAAGGGCCTCGGTTGAGGGTGGCGGTGGGAGACGGGCGGGCGTGTGGCACAATGGCTAGCTGTACTCGACAGTCGCACAGGACCCCTCTCTCCTCCGGCTGACGCGTCCATCGGGCACCTCGAGTACCGCAACCCCACGCGGCATCACGTTGTGCCCAACCACGTCAAGACCAGGAGACACCACTCCCGTGGCAGTCAAGATCAAGCTGAAGCGTCTGGGCAAGATCCGTTCGCCTCACTACCGCATCGTCGTCGCCGACTCCCGTACCCGCCGTGACGGCCGGGCCATCGAGGAGATCGGCCTGTACCACCCGGTGCAGAACCCCTCGCGCATCGAGGTCAACTCGGAGCGCGCGCAGTACTGGCTGTCCGTCGGCGCCCAGCCGACCGAGCCGGTCCTCGCGATCCTGAAGCTCACCGGCGACTGGCAGAAGCACAAGGGCCTGCCGGCCCCCGCTCCGCTGCTGCAGCCGGAGCCCAAGGCCGACCACCGCGCCCTCTTCGAGGCCGTGGCCAAGGACGCCGACGGCGAGCCCAAGGGTGACGCCATCACCCAGAAGAAGAAGGCCGAGAAGAAGGACGAGGCTCCGGCCGAGTCCGCGGCCGAGTCGACCGAGGCCTGAGCATGCTCGAGGAGGCTCTCGAGCACCTCGTGAAGGGCATCGTCGACAACCCCGACGACGTGCAGGTCGCCTCGCGCAACCTGCGCCGCGGACGCGTCCTCGAAGTCCGGGTCCACCCGGACGACCTGGGCAAGGTGATCGGCCGCAACGGCCGCACCGCACGCGCTCTGCGTACCGTCGTGGGTGCCATCGGCGGCCGCGGTGTCCGCGTCGACCTCGTCGACGTGGACCAGGTTCACTGAACCACACGTAGCACCGGCTCGGGCCGGGGAGGGCTCCAGGGCCGTCCCCGGCCCGCAGTCGTATTCAGCAAGGGAGAGACAGCACAGTGCAGCTCGTAGTCGCGCGGATCGGCCGCGCCCACGGCATCAAGGGCGAGGTCACCGTCGAGGTGCGCACCGACGAGCCGGAGCTGCGGCTCGGCCCCGGCGCCGTGCTCGCCACCGACCCCGCCGGAGTGGGGCCGCTGACCATCGAGACCGGCCGGGTGCACAGCGGCAGGCTGCTCCTTCGCTTCGCGGGCGTACGCGACCGCTCGGGCGCCGAGGCGCTGCGCAACACGCTGCTGATCGCCGAGGTCGACCCGGAGGAGCTCCCGGAGGACCCGGAGGAGTTCTACGACCACCAGCTGATGGACCTCGACGTGGTCACCGCGGACGGCGTCGAGATCGGCCGGATCACGGAGATCTCCCACCTGCCCTCGCAGGACCTGTTCATCGTGGAGCGGCCCGACGGCAGCGAGGTGATGATCCCGTTCGTCGAGCAGATCGTCACCGAGATCGACCTGGAGGAGCAGCGGGCCGTCATCGACCCGCCGCCCGGCCTCATCGACGACCGCGCGGAGGTCGCGTCCGCGCGTGACGCCGAGACGGCGCCGGAGGACCAGGCGTAATGCGGCTCGACGTCGTCACGATCTTTCCCGAGTACCTGGAACCCCTGAACGTCTCCCTCGTGGGCAAGGCACGCGCCCGCGGACAGCTCGACGTCAACGTGCACGACCTCAGGGACTGGACCTACGACCGGCACAACACGGTCGACGACACCCCCTACGGCGGCGGCCCGGGCATGGTCATGAAGACCGACCCCTGGGGCGCGGCCCTCGACGACGTGCTCGCCGAGGGGTACGAGGCAGGGGCTCACGGGCCCGTCCTCGTCGTCCCCACGCCCAGCGGGCGCCCCTTCACCCAGGAACTCGCCGTCGAGCTCTCCGAGCGGCCCTGGCTGGTCTTCACGCCCGCGCGCTACGAGGGCATCGACCGCCGCGTCATCGACGAGTACGCGACCCGGATGCCCGTCTACGAGGTCTCCATCGGCGACTACGTCCTCGCGGGCGGAGAGGCCGCGGTCCTGGTCGTCACGGAGGCCGTGGCCCGGCTCCTGCCCGGTGTCCTCGGCAACGCCGAGTCCCACCGCGACGACTCCTTCGCGCCCGGAGCCATGGCCAACCTCCTGGAAGGCCCCGTCTACACCAAGCCCCCGGAGTGGCGCGGTCACGGCATCCCGGACGTCCTGCTCAGCGGCCACCACGGCAAGATCGCCCGCTGGCGCCGGGACGAGGCGCTGCGGCGCACCACCCGCAACAGGCCCGACCTCATTGAGCGTTGCGACCCCGCGGCCTTCGACAAGAAGGACCGCGAGATGCTCTCGATCCTGGGGTGGCGGCCGGGGCCCGACGGCCGATTTGGGCGAGACCCCGAGGCCGTGGAAGAATAGGTCGCTGCTGTACGTCCAGCCTGCGCCCCTGCCACAGGGGGAACGACGCCGGCCCGACGCGATCAGCTACCGAAAACTCATCACCACGTTCCGCTGATGACCTGTGGCATCAGCGAAGAAAGCAGACGATCATGTCTCACCTGCTCGACTCCGTCGACTCCGCGTCGCTGCGCAGCGACATCCCGGCCTTCCGCCCGGGTGACACCGTCAACGTCCACGTCCGCGTCATCGAGGGCAACCGCTCCCGTGTGCAGCAGTTCAAGGGCGTAGTCATCCGCCGCCAGGGCGCCGGTGTCCGCGAGACCTTCACGGTCCGCAAGGTCTCGTTCTCCGTCGGCGTCGAGCGCACCTTCCCGGTGCACACCCCGATCGTCGAGAAGATCGAGCTCGTCACGAAGGGCGACGTCCGTCGCGCCAAGCTGTACTACCTGCGTGACCTGCGCGGCAAGGCCGCGAAGATCAAGGAGAAGCGCGAGAACTGATCTCGCGCCCGGCCCTCCGGGCCGAGCTCTCACGCGGGTCCGACAGCCGGGCCGGATAACATCTGGCCCCGATGGACACCGAAGCACAGCACACGGAGCGCGACCGTTCCTCCCCCTCCTCCGAGCCCGACACCGCACCCGCGGACACACCGGACTCCGAGGACACGGAGGAGCGGTCGCGTTCCGTTTTCGCGTCCGTCATGGACTGGCTCCCGGGCGGCAGGATCACCCTCACCGCGGTGATCACCCTGACCGTGCTGCTGATCCTCAGCACCTTCGTGGTGCAGCCGTTCGCGATCCCCAGCGGCTCCATGCAGCCCGCGTTCCAGCCCGGCGACCGCGTCATCGTCAACAAGTTGGCGTACCGTTTCGGTTCCGGCCCCCAGCGCGGAGACGCCGTCGTCTTCGACGGCAGCGGGTACTTCGGAGACTCCAACTACGTCAAGCGGGTCGCGGGAGTCGGCGGGGACCGCGTGGTCTGCTGCGACAAGCGGGGGAGGATCAAGGTGAACGGCGAGCCCGTCAACGAGCCGTACCTCTTCCCCGGAGACGCCCCCTCCAAGGTGCCCTTCGACGTCGTCGTGCCCGACGGCACCCTCTTCCTGCTCGGCGACCACCGGGGCGACTCCAGCGACTCCCGCGACCACCTGGGCTCGCCCGGCGGCGGCATGATCCCCGTCGACGCGGTCATCGGCAGGGCCGACTGGATCGCCTGGCCGCTCAGCCGCTGGACCTCCCTGAAGCGTCCCGACGCCTACGCGCGCGTGCCGGCACCAGGCGGCGCGCATGGGTAACCGCGGCCGCGCGAAGGCCACCCACGCGGCCGACACCCGGCTGCCTACCGGCACGCGCCCGACCAGCGGCCCCGTGCTGCCCGGCCGGGCCGAGCGCCGCAAGCTCGCGAAGAAGGTCAAGCGCCGCAGGCGCCGCTCCGCGATCAAGGAGATACCTCTCCTCATAGTCGTCGCCCTCCTGATAGCCCTCGTCCTGAAGACCTTCCTGGTGCAGGCCTTCGTGATCCCCTCGGGCTCCATGGAGCAGACGATCCGCATCGGCGACCGCGTCCTGGTCGACAAGCTCACCCCGTGGTTCGGCGGCAAGCCCTCGCGCGGGGACGTCGTCGTCTTCAAGGACCCCGGCAACTGGCTGGAGGAGGAGCGCGGCAAGAAGAAGGACGACCCCGTCGTCATCAAGCAGATCAAACAGGGGCTGACCTTCATCGGACTGCTCCCGTCCGACGGCGAGCGCGACCTGATCAAGCGCGTCGTCGGCGTCGGCGGCGACACCGTGCAGTGCTGTGACAAGAACGACAAGGTCACCGTGAACGGTGTGGCGATCAACGAGCCGTACCTCTTCCCCGGGGACAAGCCCTCCCTCTTCGAGTTCAAGGTGAAGGTGCCGAAGGGGCGGCTGTTCATGATGGGCGACCACCGGTCGGACTCCGCCGACTCCCGGTTCCACCGGAACGAAAAGTTCAGTGGCACCGTCTCGGAGGATGAGGTCGTGGGCCGCGCGCTCGTCATCGCCTGGCCGTTCGGTCACTGGCGTGAGCTGGACGAACCCGATGCGTACGCGTCCGTGCCCGACGCGCCCTCCGGGTCGGCCACGGCCACAGGAGCGTCGCATAGGGTGGCTCCCGGCGATCGCAACGGAATTACCGGCCTCCCGACCCCTGCGGAACTCCCGCTCGTTATGGGAGTGGTGGGCCTGCATCGCGTACGGGGCAGGCGGCGGTACGGACTGAGGAGTGGATGTGGGGGATGTGGCGGTCGGCGCACGATCCGGACACGAGGGGCCCGAGGAGCAGCCTGGGCACTCCGCAGAGCCGGTACCCGCACCCGCGGGGGACGGAATGAGCACCGGCCCTGACACCGCGGCCCCCGGTTCCGCCGCTCCCGGCGAGACCGGCGTCCCCGGCCCCGAGGGCACGGAGCCGCCCAAGCCGGCGAAGGGCAAGAAGCCGAAGTCCTTCTGGAAGGAGCTGCCGCTCCTCATCGGCATCGCGCTGGTCCTCGCCCTGGTCATCAAGACCTTCCTGGTCCAGGCGTTCTCGATCCCCTCGGACTCCATGCAGAACACGCTGCAGCAGGGCGACCGGGTGCTCGTCGACAAGCTGACGCCGTGGTTCGGCTCCGAGCCCGAGCGCGGCGAGGTCGTGGTCTTCAAGGACCCGGGCCACTGGCTGGACGGCGAGCCCACCCCCGACCCGAACGCGGTGCAGAAGGTCCTCGGCTGGATCGGCCTGATGCCGTCCGCCGACGAGAAGGACCTCATCAAGCGCGTCATCGCGGTCGGCGGCGACACCGTCGAGTGCAAGGGCACCGGCCCGGTGAAGGTCAACGGCAAGGCGCTCAACGAGAAGAACTACGTCTTCGAGGGCAACACCCCCTGCACGGTCGACGACCAGGGCGGCCAGTTCAAGGTCACGGTCCCCAAGGGCAAAATCTGGGTCATGGGTGACCACCGGCAGAACTCCCTGGACTCCCGCTACCACCAGAACCAGCCCGGCGGCGGCGCCGTCCCCGTCGACAACGTCGTGGGCCGCGCCTTCGTGATCGCCTGGCCCCCCACCCGCTGGGGAACGCTGCCGGTCCCGGACACCTTCGACCAGCCCGGCATCAGCCAGGCGCTGAGCGCGGCCCCGGCCGCCCTCGGCCTCGCGGGCGCCCTGCCGATCGTCCTCTGGCGCCGTCGGCGGGTCGCCGCACGCCTGGATTCCGGGCGCACCACCAGGGTTTCTGGCGGGGGTACCGCCGGGTAGTCTGCCGTCCCAGATCACCGATCTTCCACGGCCCTCGTCCGCCGCGGCACGTCGTTCGCGTACGTCGCTCGCATACTCGGTACGAAGGGCCGTGGGGTCGTCTCCGAGCCGGGGGAGCACTGGGATGAGCACGACACGTCGTACGGACGAGGGCCACGGACGGCTCGGCAGCACGCTGTCGGGAGTCGCCGTGGCCCTCGGTTGTGTCCTCTTCCTCGGCGGCTTCGTCTGGGGAGCCTTCGTCTACCAGCCCTACACGGTCCCCACCGGCTCGATGACCCCGACCATCGGCGCGGGCGACCGCGTCCTCGCGGAGCGCATCGACGGCGACGACGTGCACCGAGGTGACGTCGTCGTCTTCCAGCAGAAGGCGTGGGGCGACCTGCCCATGGTCAAGAGGGTCGTCGGCGTCGGCGGCGATCGCATCGCCTGCTGCACGGACGGCAAGCTGACGGTCAACGGCAAGCAGATCGACGAACCGTATCTCCCCAAGGGAATGGGGGCCGCGGCGACCGGAATCCCCGCGACCACGGTGCCCAAGGGCCATCTGTTCCTGCTCGGCGACGAGCGCAGCGGCTCGCTGGACTCGACCGCGCACCTGGAGGACGCCGCCAAGGGCTCCGTCCCGCGCGGCGCGGTCAAGGCCCGCGTCGACGCCGTGGCCTGGCCCCTGGACGGCATGCTCGACCGCGCCACCGGCTTCGACGGCCTGCCGGGCGGCGGTACGTCCGAGCCGGGGCCGCTGCGGCTGATCCTCACCTCGGTGGTGGTGGGCGCGGTGCTGGTGCTCGGCGGGGCCGCTTACGGGCCGATCGCCAAGCGGGCGTCGCGGCGGGGTGGCCGTGAGCGGGGCGGGGCTGGTGGGGGCGGTGGCTCCGGCGCCGCTGGTGGTGGTTCTGGCGGGTCCGGTGGGACGGCGGAGGCCGCTGGTGTCGGCTGAGGACGTGGCGGGGACGGTCGGCGCCGAGGCGGTGGCGGGACGGCCGCTGCGCAAGGTGGCGCGGGTCGTGCTCCTGGACCCCGAGGACCGGATCCTGCTGCTGCACGGGCACGAGCCGGGCGACAGGGCCGACGACTGGTGGTTCACGCCGGGCGGCGGTCTGGAGGGCGACGAGACGCGCGAGGAGGCCGCGCTGCGCGAGCTCGCCGAAGAGACCGGAATCACAGCCGTCGAACTCGGCCCCGTGCTGTGGCGACGGGTGTGCTCCTTTCCCTTCGCGGGACGGCGCTGGGACCAGGACGAGTGGTACTACCTGGCGCGAACCGCGCAGACGGTGACGCGCGCGGAGGGCCTGACCGATCTTGAGCGGCGCAGCGTCGCCGGAGCGCGCTGGTGGACGTGCCAGGAACTGGCCCGGGCCCATGAGACGGTGTATCCGACCAGGCTCGCCGAGTTGCTGCGCAAGCTGCTCGACGAGGGTCCTCCGAGCACGCCCGAGACCTTGGACACGGAAATCGTGTAGGGCCTCCCGGGGCTGGCGCACAATAGGGGGACGCACGGCTGAAGGGGAACATGCCATGAGCGCCGAGGACCTCGAGAAGTACGAGACCGAGATGGAGCTGAAGCTCTACCGGGAGTACCGAGACGTCGTCGGACTGTTCAAATACGTGATCGAGACCGAGCGGCGCTTCTACCTCACGAACGACTACGAGATGCAGGTGCACTCGGTCCAGGGTGAGGTGTTCTTCGAGGTGTCGATGGCGGACGCCTGGGTGTGGGACATGTACCGACCGGCGCGGTTCGTCAAGCAGGTCCGTGTGCTCACGTTCAAGGACGTGAATATCGAGGAGCTCAACAAGAGCGACCTCGAACTGCCGGGCGGCTGAGCGCCCGCCTCCGACACGACCGGGTGACGGAGTTGTCCACAACCCGGCAGTAACGCACCAAGATCCAATGGTGCGGGCCCACCGCGTGACCGTGGGTGTCGGAGGTGGTGCCGACATGAACGCACGAGGTGCACTCGGCAAGTACGGCGAAGAGCTGGCCGCGCGGCGGCTGGCCGAGGCCGGGATGACGGTCCTCGACCGCAATTGGCGCGGTGGCAGGACGGGCGAGATCGACATCGTCGCCCGCGACGGTGACGCCCTGGTCGTCTGCGAGGTGAAGACCCGCAGGGAGGCGACCTTCCAGCACCCGATGGCGGCGGTGACACCCGCCAAGGCCCAGCGATTGCGCGGCCTCGCGGAGCGCTGGCTCCAGGAACACGGCGGGGCGCCACCGGGCGGTGTGCGCATCGATCTGGTGGGCGTCGTCGTGCCCGAGCGCGGCGCCCCCGTGGTCGAGCACGCCCGGGGGGTGGCCTGATGGGATTCGCACGCACATGCTCGGTGGCCCTGGTCGGCGTCGAGGGCGTCGTCGTCGAGGTCCAGGCCGACCTGGAGCCGGGCGTCGCGGCGTTCACGCTGGTGGGGCTGCCCGACAAGAGTCTCACGGAGAGCCGGGACCGGGTCAGGGCCGCAGTCGTCAACTCCGGCGGCGAGTGGCCGCAGAAGAAGCTCACGGTCGGCCTGAGCCCCGCGTCCGTGCCGAAGGGCGGCAGCGGATTCGACCTGGCCGTCGCCTGCGCCGTGCTCGGCGCCTCGGAGCGGATCGACCCCCGGGTCCTCGCCGACATCGTCATGATCGGCGAGCTGGGGCTCGACGGCCGGGTGCGCCCGGTGCGCGGGGTGCTGCCCGCCGTCCTCGCGGCGGCGGAGGCGGGCTATGAGCAAGTGGTCGTGCCGGAGTGCACGGCGGCGGAGGCCGCACTGGTGCCCGGCGTGTCCGTCCTCGGGGTGCGCAGCCTGCGGCAGCTGATCGCGGTCCTCACCGACGAGCCCGTCCCGGAGGAGGACCTCGCCGAGTCCGGCCGCCCGGACCCGCTGATGGCGGGCCTGAACCTGCCCGGCGCGGGGCTCGGGACCGGGCTGAGCGGCGTCGGAGCCTCGGAGCACGACCAGCGGCACGACCTCGCGGACGTGGTCGGGCAGCTGTCGGCGCGCACGGCGATCGAGGTGGCCGCGGCCGGTGGGCACCACACGTTCCTGCAGGGGCCGCCGGGCGCGGGCAAGACCATGCTCGCCGAGCGGATGCCGTCGATCATGCCCCGGCTTTCCAGGGCCGAGTCCCTGGAGGTGACTGCCGTCCACTCGGTCGCGGGCATGCTGCCGCCCGGCAAGCCGCTGGTGGACATCCCGCCGTTCTGCGCGCCCCACCACTCGGCGACCATGCAGTCGCTCGTGGGCGGCGGCAAGGGGCTGGCCCGGCCCGGAGCGGTCTCGCTCGCCCATCGCGGCGTGCTCTTCCTGGACGAGGCCCCCGAGTTCAGCGGTCACGCCCTGGACGCGCTCCGCCAACCCCTCGAGTCCGGGTACGTCGTGATCGCCCGCAGCGCCGGAGTGGTCCGGCTGCCCTCGCGCTTCCTCATGCTCCTCGCGGCGAACCCCTGCCCCTGCGGCCGCTTCAGCCTGACCGGCGACAGCTGCGACTGCTCACCGAACAGCATCCGGCGCTACCAGGCCAGGCTCTCCGGCCCCCTCCTCGACCGGGTCGACCTGCGGGTCGACGTGGAGCCCGTCACCCGCTCCGAACTGACCGCGCAAGGGGCGCGCGGCGAGTCCACACAGGTCGTGGCCGACCGCGTGCGCGCCGCCCGGGACCGCGCGGCCGCCCGCCTCAAGGGCACACCTTGGCGCACCAACGCCGACGTCCCCGGCCACGAACTGCGCAGCCGCTGGCACGCGGTCCCCGGCGCCATGGCCGAGGCCGAACGCGGCCTGGAGCGCGGCTTCCTCACCGCCCGCGGCCTCGACCGCGTCCTCCGGGTGGCCTGGACGGTGGCCGACCTCGCGGGCCACGACCGCCCCGACGCAGGCGATGTGGCGCTGGCGCTGCAGCTACGGACGGGGGTGCCACGCGGGGTACCGATGGTGGTCGGGGCGCGGTCGTGAGGGGGGTGGGGGGTCGGTGGCCTTCGGCTGGCGCGGGTGAGGCGCGGGCAGGGTGCTCGGACGGGAGATCCCCTGCCTTCGCGGACGCGGCGTCTGGGGGTTCAGCGGGCGAGGGGCCTTCGGTCGACCCGGACACGGGACACCTGGGCTCGTCGGGCGAAGGGTCACCGCACCGCCCGGACCTGGCCCACCTGGGATCGCCGAGCCAGGGGCCCCCGGTCCGCCCGGACGCGGCGCACCCGCGCTCGCCGGGCGAAGGTCCCCGAGACCGTCCGGACAAGGCCCACATCGAAGCTCCGGACAAGGGCCACCCCAGAACACTGGACAAGGCCCACCCCGGACCACCGGACAGGGCCCACCCCGTACCCCCGGGCATGGCACCCCCGGCCCTCCCCGACGACGAGCGTCTGGCTCGTGTCGCTCTGACTCGGGTGTTGGAGCCCGGGGACGCCGTGGGCGGGCGGTGGTTGCGGGAGTGGGGGGCTGTCGCGGTGCTGCGGTGTCTGATCGAGGGGGTCGGTGACCTGGCCGGGGTCGATGGCATCGGTGGAGTCGAGGGTGCAGAGGTCCTCGAAGGGCTGGAGGGGGTGGGGCGGAGAGCGCGGCTGCCGGGAGTCACCGCCAAGCGATGGGAGGGGCTGCGAGCCCGGGCCCGGCGGGTGCGGGCGGGGCGGGATCTGGAGACGGCCGCGGCGGCCGGGGCGCGGTTCGTAATGCCGGGGGACGCGGAGTGGCCCGCCCAGTTGGACGACCTGGGTGACGCGCGGCCGGTCGGGCTGTGGGTGCGGGGGCGGCCGTCCCTGCGGATCTGGGCGTTGCGGTCGGTGGCGGTGGTGGGGGCGCGCGCCTGCACGGAGTACGGGGCGCACGTGGCGGCAGGTCTCGGCGCGGGGCTGGCCGAGCGCGGGTGGGTTGTGGTGTCCGGTGGTGCGTACGGCGTGGATGGCGCCGCGCACCGGGGTGCACTCGGCGCGGGCGGCGCCACCGTGGCGGTCCTCGCGTGCGGGGTCGACCGGCCCTATCCCCGGGGGCACGCGCAGTTGATCGGGCGGATCGCGGAACAGGGCCTGGTAGTGGGGGAGTTGCCGCCCGGCGACCACCCGACGCCGAGCAGGTTCATCCTCCGGAACAGGGTGATCGCCGCACTGACCCGGGGCACGGTCGTCGTGGAGGCCGCATACCGCAGCGGCGCGCTGGTCACGGCACGCTGCGCGCGGGACCTCGGGAGACACACCATGGGGGTGCCGGGGCCCGTCACCAGCGGCCTTTCGGCGGGGGTGCACGAACTCCTGCGCGGGGACGCGGTGCTGGTCGGGGATGCCGCCGAAGTCGTCGAGCTGGTCGGGGACATGGGGGACCTCGCGCCCAGGCGGCGCGGGCCGGTGGTGCCGCGCGATCTGCTCGACCCCGGGGCGGCCCGGGTGCTTGCCGCGCTGCCGGCGCGGGGGAGCGCCGGGGTTCGGGAGGTCGCGCGAGAAGCGGGCACCAGTGCGGACGACGCGGTCGTCCGGCTGTACGAACTTCGCTCGCTCGGGTTCGTCGAACGACACGGCGATGGCTGGCAGTTGACACGCCAGGCGTTTCTGTCGGTCTTTCCGGAGGGAGGTGATGTGTGACGGTGCGTGTTGCGCCGGACGGATGAACCCCCGACGACCTTGGGAAATCACGCAGTTGGCGGGTCCATTCGGTCACAGAGCGCGACGGAAGTGATCCCTTAGGGAGTCAAGCGGAACGTATCTGCGTACGTGCGATCCCATACTCTTCGCTCACTGCGACACTTCAGTCACGCTACGCTCACGACGAATCCGGTGCAGACAGGCAATCAGACGGACAACCTCATTCACTTCACGCAAAACCACAACCGCACAAATTCCGGCAACTTTTCCAGTTCACGGCAGAACGGCTCAAGGCGACGCATGCCCCAGCACACGTCAGGGTCCGACCGGGCGGCAGTTCCCCCAGCCGCCCGAAGCGGCGAGCAGGAGCGGCCACCCGCTCCCACGTCGCTGGACGAGCTGTGGCGGTCGTACAAGACGACGGGCGACGGGCGGCTGCGCGAGCAGCTGATCCTGCACTACTCACCGCTCGTGAAGTACGTCGCGGGCCGCGTGAGCGTCGGCCTGCCCCCCAACGTCGAGCAGGCGGACTTCGTGTCGTCGGGGGTCTTCGGGCTCATCGACGCGATCGAGAAGTTCGACCTCGACCGGTCGATCAAGTTCGAGACGTACGCGATCACGCGGATCCGGGGCGCGATGATCGACGAGCTGCGGGCGCTCGACTGGATCCCCCGGTCCATTCGGCAGAAGGCGCGCAACGTGGAGCGGGCCTACGCCACGCTGGAGGCGCGGCTGCGGCGCACCCCGTCCGAGGGCGAGGTCGCCGCCGAGATGGGCATCCAGGTCGAGGAACTGCACGCGGTCTTCAGCCAGTTGTCCCTTGCGAACGTCGTCGCCCTCGAAGAGCTGCTGCACGTCGGCGGCGAGGGCGACCGGCTGAGCCTGATGGACACGCTGGAGGACACCGCCGCCGACAACCCCGTCGAGGTCGCCGAGGACCGTGAGCTGCGACGGCTCCTGGCGCGGGCGATCAACACGCTGCCCGAGCGGGAGAAGACCGTCGTGACGCTGTACTACTACGAAGGGCTCACGCTCGCCGAGATCGGCAATGTGCTCGGTGTGACGGAGAGCAGGGTCAGCCAGATCCACACGAAGTCGGTGCTCCAGCTGCGGGCGAAGCTGGCCAGTTTTGGTCGGTGAGGGTGGTGGCGAGGGGGTGGCGAGGGCGCTGAATCGTCCCTGCTCGCGCCCCGCCCCTGCCCTGCCCCTGCCCTGCCCCTGCCCTGCCCCTGCCCCGTCTCTGCCTTGCCCGCGCCCCGTCTGTCCCCCTGCCCGTGCCCCCGCGCCGTCGCTGCCAGGAGGAATGGCTGCCTGGCGGGCTCCCGTGGCGGGCGTCGCGTCCGTAAAGTGGGAGCGTGCCAAGGATTCGAGCGGCCTCTGTGGCCGAGCACCGGTCGATGCAGCGAGGCGCCCTGCTGGACGCCGCGCGATCCCTGCTGTCCGAAGGCGGTACGGAGGCGCTGACGTTCCCGGCGCTCGCCGAGCGCACCGGCCTCGCGCGCTCGTCCGTCTACGAGTACTTCCGCTCGCGGGCCGCCGTCGTCGAAGAGCTCTGCGAGGTCGACTTCCCCGTCTGGGCGGCGGAGGTCTCGGCGGCCATGGAGGCGGCCGACTCGCCCGAGGCCCAGGTCGAGGCCTATGTGCGACGGCAGCTCGCGCTGGTCGGGGACCGGCGGCACCGGGCCGTGGTGGCGATCTCCGCGAGTGAGCTCGACGCCGGGGCGCGGGAGAAGATCCGGGCCGCGCACGGTGGGCTGGTGGCCATGATCGTGGAGGCGCTGGCGGCGCTGGGACATCAGGAGCCGAGGATGGCCGCGATGCTCCTTCAGGGGATCGTGGACGCCGCGGTGCGGCGGATCGAGCTCGGGGTGGCCGAGGAGCCCGGTGCCATCACGGAGGCTGCCGTGGCCATGGCGCTGCGGGGCGTGCGCGGCTGAGGGTTCCTGCCGGGGGCCCTGGGCTGGCCCGGGGGTGACTTCGGTCGGTGCGGACGTTCAGGGCGCCCTTGCCCGCGGGCTGTGCCCGCCCTGGCTACGCCGTCAGTGGGAGCAGGCGGGACGGGGCTCGGCTCAGCAGCCACGGGGGCAGCAGGCTCAAGGGGTCCAGGTAGACGTCCTCTCTCAGCAGGCCCCAGTGGACGCAGGCCGTGGGGCAGTGGAAGCGGGAGGCGGGCTCGACCGTGCCCAAGGGCTCACCCGGGGTGACCCTGGCGCCCTTCTTCACCGCGGCCCGCACCGGCTCGTAGGTCGTGCGCAGGGGCGGGTCGCCCGTCCCCGACAGCTCCACGGAGACCACCCCGCGGCCACCCACCCGGCCCGCGAAGGACACCCGCCCCGCGGCCACCGCGCGGACCGGTGAGCCCGGCGCCGCGGCCAGGTCCACGCCCCGGTGCCCCGCCCCGTACTCCGTCGCCGGCGGCTCCCACCCCCGTACCACCAACGGACGCACCCCCACCGGCCAGCCGCGGCCCACGACCGGAACCCGCCCCTGACCCGCCCCCGGCGGCGGCTCCGGCCCCGACGCCCGGCCCGCGCCCCGGTGCTCCGGCGGCACCCGCCCGGCCCCCGCCGCCCCCACAGAAGAGCAGGCGAGGACCAGGAGCACCGTCACCCACACCGCCGCACTCGTCACGCCCCGCAGTCGAGGCAGTCGCTCACACGTCATACGAGAACGGTCCCGTCCCGAACGGATCCGCAGGGATCATGGCCGGGAACTGTGGACTACCAGCCGGTTGTGGACAGCGGCGTCACCCGCGGCCTCGCGGGTCCCGTACACTTCATGTGGCGATCCGGGTCACCGGGTCGACTTCGCACGCCCCGACATCAGGCTCTCGCAGCCGACGGTGTCAGCGCCTTTCGGTCCCGTACGCGAGTACGTGGCACGGCGCGCGCCGGGCGTCAGGACATAACCGAGAACACCAAGGAGTACGGCCATGGCCGTCGTCACGATGCGGGAGCTGCTGGAAAGCGGCGTCCACTTCGGTCACCAGACCCGCCGTTGGAACCCGAAGATGAAGCGCTTCATCTTCACGGAGCGCAACGGCATCTACATCATCGACCTTCTCCAGTCGCTGTCGTACATCGACCGCGCCTACGAGTTCGTCAAGGAGACCGTCGCCCACGGCGGCACGGTCATGTTCGTCGGCACGAAGAAGCAGGCGCAGGAGGCCATCGCCGAGCAGGCCACCCGCGTCGGCATGCCTTACGTCAACCAGCGCTGGCTGGGCGGCATGCTCACCAACTTCTCGACCGTCTACAAGCGTCTGCAGCGCCTCAAGGAGCTCGAGCAGATCGACTTCGAGGATGTGGCCGCCTCCGGCCTCACCAAGAAGGAGCTGCTCGTCCTCTCCCGCGAGAAGGCCAAGCTGGAGAAGACCCTCGGCGGTATCCGCGAGATGCAGAAGGTGCCCAGCGCCGTCTGGATCGTGGACACCAAGAAGGAGCACATCGCTGTCGGCGAGGCCCGGAAGCTCAACATCCCGGTTGTCGCGATCCTCGACACGAACTGTGACCCCGACGAGGTCGACTACAAGATCCCGGGCAACGACGACGCGATCCGCTCCGTCACCCTGCTCACCCGCGTGATCGCCGACGCCGTCGCCGAGGGCCTCATCGCCCGCTCCGGCGTCGCCACCGGTGACTCCAAGCCGGGCGAGAAGGCCGCGGGCGAGCCGCTCGCCGAGTGGGAGCGCGACCTGCTCGAGGGCGAGAAGAAGGCCGACGACGCCGAGGCCCCCAAGGCCGACGAGGCGCCGAAGGCCGACGCCGCCGAGGCCGTCGAGGCCCCGAAGGCCGACGAGAAGCCGGCCGAGGCCGTCGAGGCCCCGGCCGCGGAGGCCGAGCAGGCCTGACTTCGGCGCCGGCCGCTCGACCGCGCGGCCACACCGGCCGCGAGCAGCGGCGGCTGCTGAAGCATCGGCTGCTGACGGCGGGGGTCCGTGCCACGAGCGCGGCCCCCGCCGTTCACCCGTAGATCTTCGACTTCGAGAAAGATTTCCGAGAATCATGGCGAACTACACCGCCGCTGACGTCAAGAAGCTCCGTGAGCTCACGGGCGCCGGCATGATGGACTGCAAGAAGGCGCTCGACGAGGCCGACGGCAACGTCGACAAGGCCGTCGAGGCCCTGCGCATCAAGGGCCAGAAGGGCGTCGCCAAGCGCGAGGGCCGCTCCGCCGAGAACGGCGCCGTGGTCTCCCTCATCGCCGACGACAACTCCACCGGCGTCATCGTCGAGCTCAAGTGCGAGACGGACTTCGTCGCCAAGGGTGAGAAGTTCCAGTCCGTGGCCAATTCCCTGGCCGCCCACGTCGCCAAGACCACCCCGGCCGACCTCGAGGCGCTGCTCGCGTCCGAGATCGAGCCCGGCAAGACGGTCCAGGCGTACGTCGACGAGGCCAACGCCAACCTCGGCGAGAAGATCGTCCTGGACCGCTTCGCGCAGTTCAACGACGGCTTCGTCTTCGCGTACATGCACCGCACCATGCCCGACCTGCCCCCGCAGATCGGTGTCCTGGTCGAGCTGGACAAGGCCGACGCCGAGACCGCCAAGGGCATCGCCCAGCACATCGCCGCCTTCGCGCCGAAGTACCTCTCCCGTGAGGACGTTCCGGCTGAGGTCGTCGAGGCCGAGCGTCGCGTCGCCGAGGAGACCACCCGCGCCGAGGGCAAGCCGGAGGCCGCGCTCCCGAAGATCGTCGAGGGTCGCGTCAACGGCTTCTTCAAGGAGGCCACCCTCCTGGGTCAGCCCTACGCCCTTGACAACAAGAAGTCGGTCGAGAAGGTCCTGGCCGAGGCCGGTGTCACCCTGAAGCGCTTCGCGCGCATCAAGGTCGGCATCTGAGTCCGAACCACGATCGGCGGTGGACCCCGCTAGGGTCTACCGCGGTCGCCCGCGTGCGCGGCGGCGTACGCGACGGGAGTGACGCCGTACGCGAAGGCACCGGGAGCAACCGGCCTTCGCACGCGACGGACGACCGCAAGATCTGACGAGGAGGCCATTGCCGCAGATGGGATGTACACCACCCCACCGGCAATGGCCTCTTCGTATGTGCACCACAAGGAGAACTCCATGACCAAGGCCGACACCAAGAGTGACGACGGCAAAGTAGCCGGGCGCTTCCTGCTGAAGCTGTCCGGCGAGGCGTTCGCCGGAGGCGGCGGACTCGGCGTCGACCCCGATGTGGTGCACAAGATCGCCCGTGAGATCGCGGCCGTCGTGCGGGACGGCGCGGAGATCGCCATCGTCATCGGCGGCGGCAACTTCTTCCGCGGCGCCGAACTCCAGCAGCGCGGCATGGACCGGGCCCGCTCCGACTACATGGGCATGCTCGGCACGGTCATGAACTGCCTGGCCCTCCAGGACTTCCTGGAGAAGGAAGGCATCGACTGCCGCGTTCAGACCGCCATCACCATGGGGCAGGTCGCCGAGCCGTACATCCCGCTGCGCGCCGTGCGCCACCTGGAGAAGGGCCGCGTCGTCATCTTCGGCGCGGGCATGGGCATGCCGTACTTCTCCACCGACACCACGGCCGCCCAGCGAGCCCTGGAGATCGACGCCGAAGCCCTGCTCATGGGCAAGAACGGCGTCGACGGTGTCTACGACTCCGACCCCAAGACCAACCCGGACGCGGTGAAGTTCGACGCCCTCGGGTACGGCGAGGTCATCACCCGCGACCTGAAGGTCGCCGACGCCACCGCGGTCACGCTGTGCCGGGACAACAAGCTGCCCATCCTGGTCTTCGAACTGCTCGCCGAGGGCAATATCGCGCGGGCCGTCAAGGGTGAGAAGATCGGCACTCTCGTGGGTGACCAGGACTCCCGGACCTGAGCCACGCCCGTCCCCCGAGGGGATGGACGACCCCCTCGAGGGGATGGACAAAGCCCTGCCGGTCGGACACCGTGCAGGAAAGAGACGCGACGCAGCCGGCCGATCCTTGGAAGCCGGGCCTACTCAAGACACGCAGGAGCAAGTGGTGATCGAAGAGACCCTCCTCGAGGCCGAGGAGAAGATGGAGAAGGCCGTCGTGGTCGCCAAGGAGGACTTCGCCGCGATCCGTACGGGTCGTGCCCACCCGGCGATGTTCAACAAGATCGTGGCCGACTACTACGGCGCGCTGACGCCGATCAACCAGCTGGCCTCGTTCTCGGTGCCCGAGCCGCGCATGGCCGTGGTGACCCCGTTCGACAAGACCGCCCTGCGCAACATCGAGCAGGCGATCCGCGACTCGGACCTGGGCGTCAACCCGAGCAACGACGGCAACATCATCCGAGTGACGTTCCCCGAGCTCACCGAGGAGCGCCGCCGCGACTACATCAAGGTCGCCAAGACCAAGGGCGAGGACTCCAAGATCTCGATCCGCTCGGTCCGTCGCAAGGCCAAGGAAACCATCGACAAGGCCATCAAGGACGGCGACGTCGGTGAGGACGAGGGCCGCCGCGCGGAGAAGGAGCTCGACGACACCACCGCCAAGTACGTCGCCCAGGTGGACGAGCTCCTCAAGCACAAGGAAGCCGAGCTGCTCGAGGTCTGATCGAGTCCGACTCGACGTCCGATCTAGGTCTGAGGAATCCGAATTCCGTGAACGACACTTCCTGGGGGGCGCCGTCCAGAGCCGGGTACTGGGGGGCGCCCGACCAGGGACCGGTCCAGGGTGCTGCCCCGGCGGGTCCCGCATACGATGCGCAGGATGCACTGACTCCTTCGGAGACTCAGCCCATGCCCATCGTTCCCGACGTAGCCGCGAGCGGCGGACACCAGGACGACGACCGGGGGGCTGCTCAGTCGAGCGGCCCCCTGTGCCGTGACGGGATGCCGCCCGCGCCCTCAGCGCACTCCGCGCAGAAGCCGCAGGAGCCCATGACCGGCGCAGCACAGCCCGCCCCAGCCCCGCCGAAGAAGAAGAGCGCGGGCCGTGACCTCGGGGCGGCCATAGGTGTCGGCGTGGGTCTCGGCGCGGTCATCGTCGCCTCGCTGTTCATCGTCAAGGCCGTCTTCGTCGGCGTCATAGCGGTCGCCGTGGTGGTCGGCCTCTGGGAGCTGACGTCACGCCTCGAAGAGCGCAAGGGCATCAAGGCGCCGCTCGTACCGCTCGCGGTGGGCGGCGCCGCGATGGTTGTCGCCGGGTACGTCCGCGGGGCCGAGGGCGCCTGGGTGGCGATGGCGCTGACCGCCCTCGCGGTACTCGTCTGGCGGATGACCGAGCCGCCCGAGGGCTATCTGAAGGACGTCACGGCCGGTGTCTTCGCGGCCTTCTACGTCCCGTTCCTCGCGACGTTCGTCGCGCTGATGCTCACCGCGGACGACGGCCCGCAGCGGGTGCTGACCTTCCTGGTCCTCACGGTGGTCAGCGACACCGGCGCGTACGCGATCGGCTGGCGCTTCGGCAAGCACAAGCTCGCTCCGCGCATCAGCCCCGGCAAGACCCGCGAGGGCCTGCTCGGCGCGGTGACCTTCGCGATGGCGGCGGGTGCGCTGTGCATGCACTTCCTGATCGACGACGGGACCTGGTGGCAGGGCCTGCTCATCGGCCTCGCGGTGGCGGCGAGCGCGACGCTCGGCGACCTCGGCGAGTCGATGATCAAGCGGGACCTGGGCATCAAGGACATGGGCACGCTGCTGCCCGGTCACGGCGGGATCATGGACCGGCTCGACTCCCTGCTGCCGACGGCTCCGGTGGTGTGGCTGCTGCTTGTGGCGTTCGTCGGCACCGGCTGATCCTCGTCGCAGGTCAGCACCGGCTGACCTGCGGTTTTGTGCGAAGGGGTCCGTTATCCACAGGATGCGGGCCCCTCTTCGTATCTCTGGGACAATGGACGCACCATGCCTAAGCCCGGAGAACTCACTTTCGTCGCCCCCCGTGGAGCCAAGAAGCCGCCGCGGCACCTCGCCGACCTCACGCCCGCCGAGCGGAAGGAAGCCGTCGCCGCGACCGGCGAGAAGCCGTTCCGCGCCAAGCAGCTCTCGCAGCACTACTTCGCCCGGTACGCCCACGACCCCGAGCAGTGGACGGACATCCCGGCCGGTGCGCGCGGCAAGCTCCAGGAGGCGCTGCTTCCGGAGCTGATGTCGGTGGTGCGGCACATCAGCTGTGACGACGACACCACCCGCAAGACGCTGTGGCGGCTCTTCGACGGCACGCTCGTGGAGTCGGTGCTCATGCGCTACCCCGACCGGGTCACCATGTGCATCAGCTCCCAGGCCGGCTGCGGGATGAACTGCCCGTTCTGCGCCACGGGCCAGGCCGGCCTCGACCGGAACCTGTCGACCGCCGAGATCGTGCACCAGATCGTCGACGGGATGCGGGCCCTGCGCGACGGCGAGATCCCGGGCGGCCCGGCCCGCCTGTCGAACATCGTCTTCATGGGCATGGGCGAGCCGCTGGCGAACTACAACCGCGTGACCGGCGCGATCCGCCGCCTCACCGACCCCGAGCCGGACGGCGTGGGCCTCTCGCAGCGCGGCATCACCGTGTCCACGGTCGGCCTGGTGCCCGCCATCCACCGGTTCGCGGACGAGGGCTTCAAGTGCCGCCTCGCCATCTCGCTGCACGCGCCCGACGACGAGCTGCGCGACACCCTGGTCCCGGTCAACACGCGCTGGAAGGTGCGCGAGGTCCTGGACGCGGGCTGGGAGTACGCGGCCAAGTCGGGCCGCCGCCTGTCCATCGAGTACGCGCTGATCCGGGACATCAACGACCAGGCATGGCGCGGTGACCGGCTCGGGCGGCTGCTCAGGGGCAAGCCGGTGCACGTCAATCTGATCCCGCTGAACCCGACGCCCGGCTCGAAGTGGACGGCCTCGCGGCCCGAGGACGAGAAGGCCTTCGTCGAGGCCATCGCGGCCCACGGGGTGCCGGTCACCGTCCGTGACACCCGCGGTCAGGAGATCGACGGGGCGTGCGGGCAGCTCGCGGCGGCCGAGAGGTAGTCTTGCGGGCGTAACCACATCTGCATATTCCGACAGGGGAGCGCCACAGCGCTGAGAGTGCGGTATCGGCCGCAGACCCTCTGAACCTCGCCCAGGTCATTCTGGGTAGGAAGTTCGGTCGCTACTCAAGCTGTTGCGCCCTGCCCGGGACTCCGATCCGTCGGTCCCGGGCGGGGCCGCGTCTCTTCCTGGTCAACTCCAGGAGGATGTTTTTCGTGAGCACCACAAAGAAGGCCTCGGTGAAGAGGGCCTCGGTCACGGCGGTCGCCGTGGGCCTCGGGCTCGTCGCGGTCACCGCGTGCGGCTCGGACAGCGGCTCCAAGGGCTCGGACTCCAAGTCCGTGACCCTCGTGACGCACGACTCCTTCAACGTCTCCAAGAGCGTCCTGAAGGACTTCGAGAAGACCTCCGGCTACAAGGTCAAGATCCTGGAGGACGGCGACGCCGGGCAGGCCGTGAACAAGGCGATCCTGTCCAAGGGCAACCCGCAGGGCGACGTCTTCTTCGGCGTCGACAACACCCTGCTGTCGCGTGCCCTCGACAACGGCGTCTTCGAGCCGTACGAGGCCAAGGGCGCGGACATGGTCCTGCCGCAGTACCGGCTCGCCGGGGGCGAGAAGGGCGTCACGCCCATCGACTCCGGCGACATCTGCGTGAACTACGACAAGAAGTACTTCGCCGACAAGAAGCTCGCGCCGCCGAAGACGCTCGACGACCTGATCAAGCCCCAGTACAAGAACCTCCTCGTCACCGAGAACGCCTCGACCTCCTCGCCCGGCCTCGGCTTCGTGCTCGGCACCGCCGCGAAGTACGGCGACGACGGCTGGGAGTCGTACTGGAAGAAGCTGAAGGCCAACGGCGTCAAGGTCGTCGACGGCTGGGAGCAGGCCTACAACGAGGAGTTCTCCGGCTCGGCCGGGGGCAAGAAGGCCAAGGGCGACCGGCCGCTCGTCGTGTCGTACGCCTCGTCGCCGCCCGTCGAGGTGCTCTACGCCAAGCCGCAGCCCAAGGAGGCGCCGACGGGTGTCGCCACCGGCACCTGCTTCCGCCAGATCGAGTACGCGGGCCTGCTCAAGGGCGCGAAGAACGAGAAGGGCGGCAAGGCACTCCTCGACTTCATGATCAGCAAGAAGTTCCAGGACGACATG
The DNA here is from genome assembly GCF_042677545.1 of Streptomyces sp. NPDC127108. NCBI lineage: Bacteria > Bacillati > Actinomycetota > Actinomycetes > Kitasatosporales > Streptomycetaceae > Streptomyces > Streptomyces sp. NPDC127108. Next base: position 225,528 of record NZ_JBHXTE010000004.1, read on the forward strand.
CCGCTCCAGATGTTCGTGAACCCGGTGGTGAAGGCCGCGCAGACGCCCGAACTGTTCCGGAAGTTCGGCGTGACGGTCGACAAGCCGCAGACGATGGCCCCCAAGAAGATCGCCGACAACCGTGAGCAGTGGGTCAAGTCGTGGACCTCGCTCGTTCTGAAGTAGCCGAGTCCCGCTCCGGGAAGGCCCGTCGGGGCCTTCCCGGGAGGTGGCGGGGGAGCGCGGCGCGGCTCGGTCTGATGGCCCTGCCCGTCGCGTTCTTCGGCGTCTTCTTCGCCTACCCGGTCGCCGCGATCGTCGCGCGCGGCCTGAAGCCGGACGGGAGCTGGCGGCTCGGACGGATCACCGAGGTGCTCGGGCAGTCCGACATCCAGCAGGTCCTGTGGTTCACCACCTGGCAGGCACTCGCGTCGACCGGGCTCACGCTCCTCATCGCGCTCCCCGGCGCGTACGTCTTCGCACGCTTCGACTTCCCCGGCAAACAACTGCTCCGGGCCGTCGTCACCGTGCCGTTCGTGCTGCCGACGGTCGTCGTCGGCACGGCCTTCCTCGCGCTGATCGGGCGCGGCGGCCTCTTCGACGAGCTGTGGGGGATGCGCCTGGACACGACGGTGTGGGCGATCCTGCTCGCGCACGTCTTCTTCAACTACGCCGTCGTCGTCCGCACCGTCGGCGGGCTCTGGGCGCAGCTCGACCCGCGCCAGGAGGAGGCCGCGCGGATGCTCGGCGCGTCCCGCGCGCGTGCCTGGCGGACGGTGACGCTGCCCGCGCTCGCTCCCGCCGTCGCGGCGGCCGCGCTGATGGTCTTCCTGTTCACGTTCACGTCGTTCGGCGTCGTCCAGATCCTCGGCGGACCCGCGTACTCGACCCTCGAAGTCGAGATCTACCGGCAGACCGCGCAGCTCCTCGACCTGCCGACCGCCGCCGTCCTCACGATCGTGCAGTTCGCGGCGGTCGGAGCGGTCCTCGCCGTGCACGCCTGGACGGTGCGCCGGCGCGAGAGCGCGCTGAAGCTGGTGGATGCCTCGGCGACGGTGCGGCGGCCGCGCGGTGCCGGGCAGTGGAGCCTGCTCGGCTTCGTGTTCCTGACCGTCGCGCTCCTGATCCTGCTGCCGCTCGGCGTCCTGGTGGAGCGGTCGTTCGACGGGCCCGACGGCTTCGGATTCCTGTACTACGAGACGCTGCGGTCGGCCGACGGCGGGGCGTTCCTCGTCCCGGCCATCGACGCGATCGGGAACTCGCTGCGGTACGCCGTCGTCGCCACGGCCATCGCGGTGGTCGTCGGCGGGCTCGCCGCGGCCGCGCTCACCCGGCGTGCGGGGCGGTTCGTGCGCGGGTTCGACGCGCTCCTGATGCTGCCGCTCGGTGTGTCCGCGGTGACCGTCGGCTTCGGCTTCCTGATCACGCTGGACGAGCCGCCGCTCGACCTGCGGGCGTCCTGGTTCCTGGTGCCGCTCGCGCAGGCGCTGGTGGGAGTGCCGTTCGTCGTCCGCACCATGCTGCCCGTCCTGCGCGCGGTGGACGGGCGGCTGCGCGAGGCCGCGGCCGTCCTCGGCGCCTCGCCGCTGCGGGCCTGGCGGGAGGTCGACTTTCCGCTGGTGCGGCGGGCGCTCCTGATCGCGGCGGGCTTCGCGTTCGCGGTGTCGCTCGGCGAGTTCGGCGCCACGGTGTTCATCGCCCGGCCGGACAACCCGACGCTGCCGGTCGCGGTGGCGCGGCTGCTCGGGCGTGCCGGGGACCTCAACTACGGGCAGGCGATGGCCCTGTCGACGATTCTGATGGTGGTGTGCGCCGTGTCGCTGCTGCTCCTGGAGCGGTTGCGTACGGAACGTACGACGGGAGAGTTCTGATGACGGCCACGCAGGCCAAGCCCGGCGCGACCGGTGCCGCCGCCGAGGCGCTGCTGCGTCTCGAGGACGTGACGGTACGGTTCGGGGCCCGCGCCGCCCTGGACGGGGTCGGCCTCGACGTCGCCGAGCACGAGATCGTGTGCGTGCTCGGGCCGAGCGGCAGCGGCAAGTCGACGCTGCTGCGGGTCGTGGCCGGGCTCCAGGGCCTGGACGGCGGGCGGGTCGTCCTCGGCGGGCGCGACCAGGGCGGGGTGCCCGCGCACAAGCGGGGCGTCGGCCTGATGTTCCAGGACCACCAGCTCTTCCCGCAGCGGGACGTGGCCGGGAACGTCGCCTTCGGGCTGCGCATGCACGGCGTCCCGCGCGCCGAACAGGCCCTGCGGGTCGCCGAGTTGCTCGACCTGGTGGGATTGCCGGGCGCGCAGAAGCGGGCCGTGTCCGCGCTCTCGGGCGGTGAGCAGCAGCGCGTCGCCCTCGCCCGCGCGCTCGCGCCCCGTCCCCGTCTGCTGATGCTCGACGAACCCCTCGGCCAGCTCGACCGCTCCCTGCGCGAACGCCTCGTCGTCGAACTGCGGGAACTCTTCGGCGAGTTGGGCACCACCGTGCTCGCCGTCACGCACGACCAGGGCGAGGCGTTCGCGCTCGCCGACCGGGTCGTGGTGATGCGGGACGGGCGGATCGCCCAGTCCGGCACGCCCCTGGAGGTGTGGCGGAACCCCGCCGACGAGTTCGTGGCGCGCTTCCTCGGCTTCGACAACGTGGTCGACGCGACCGTCACCGGCGAGGCCGCGGACACCGTGTGGGGAAAGGTCCCGGTGCCCGACGGGACCCGGCAGGGGGCGTGCCGACTGCTCGTACGACCCGCCGGGGTGCGGCTCGTGGGGGCGCGGGACGGGCTCGCGTGCGTGGTCGCGGCGCGGACGTTCCGGGGCACACATGTCGCCGTCCAGCTCGAGCCCCCGGGCGGCCCGAGGCTCGAAGCGGCGTGCGCGCTGCGGGACGCGCCCGCCGTGGGGGACACGGTGGGGGTCGCCTTCGACTCCGGTGACGTGGTGGTCCTCGGCTGAGGGGCGGCCGGGGCGGGCCCGCGGGGGTGCGCCGGGTGTGCGCCGGGGTGGGGCCGCCGTACCGGAAATGGGGCTGTCATCAGCGCAGACGCCGATCTATGGTTCGGCCATGACGAGACTTGGTTACGACCTCTACCGCGCCGAAGTCGGCCGCCAACTGGCGCTGTTCAGGGAGACGCTGGCCGGGGCCGACCTGACGGTCACCGCGCCGACCTGCCCCGAGTGGACCCTCGGGCAGTTGGCCCGGCATACCGGCGGCGCCGTGCGGTGGGTCGAGGCGCATGTGCGGACCCGGGCCGAGAAGAACGTCCCCGAGTCGGAGGTCCCGGACTTCGCGGGGCCCGCCGACGACGACCCCGCCGCGCTCGACGCTTGGCTCGCCGAGACGGCGGAGCTGATCGACACGGCCTTCGCGGGGGCCACGGGGGAGACCGCCGTATGGACGTGGGCGGCGGAGCACACCGCCGATTTCTGGGCGCGGCGGATGACGCACGAGGTGGCCGTGCACCGGGCCGACGCGGCGATCGCCGCGGGCGTCGAGTACGTCGTCGCGCCCGAGGTGGCGGCCGACGCGATCGACGAGTGGCTGGAGATCGTGCAGTACGTCCAGCGGACCAATCTCTCGGACAACGCCAGGGAGTTGCGTGGGGGTGGGCGGACCATCCATCTCCACGCGGTGGACGCGGAGGAGTCGCTCGACGCGGAGTGGGTGGTGGAGCTCGCCGAGGAGGGTGTGGTGTGGCGGCGGGCCCATGAGAAGGCCGACGTCGCGGTTCGGGGGCCGCTCACGGAGGTTCTGCTGGCCTTCTATCGGCGGCGGGGGCTGGACTCCGGGCGGGTCGAGGTGCTCGGGGACCGGGAGTTGCTGGAGTTCTGGCTGGAGCGGGCCTCGTTCGGGTGAGCTTGCGGTGACGTCCCCGTGAGGTCGGCCAGCGTGGCCGCCGCCTCCTCCACGTCCCCCACCAACGCGATCCGCGACTCCATCTCCCGCCCCGCCGCCAGGGATTGGAGGAGGGGCCAGGCCGGGAGGCGGTGGGTCCAGTGGTGGGTGTCCACCGAGATCATGGGGGTCGGGCCGCCGCGGGACTCGTAGTAGTTGGGGGTCGCGTTGTCGAAGATCTCCTGGACGGTGCCCGCGGCACCCGGCAGGAAGATCGACGGCCTGGACGCGGTGTCCGGCGAGCGAACCGCCCGCCGCGAGGACCTCGTCGAACTCGGCGAGCGTCTCGATCTCACGGTCGCCGGGGTGCGGGGGGCGGATGCTTCGGAAGGCAGCATCCGCCCATGCTGAGCACCCCTGGGAGGAGGCTTCGGTTCAGCCCTCGACCTGCGTCTCGTCCATCCAGATGACCTCCCAGGTGTGGCCGTCCAGGTCGTCGAACGCCCGGCCGTACATGAAGCCGTAGTCCTGGGTCTTGCCGTCCGTGGCACCCGCCGCGACCGCCTTGTCGACGAGCGCGTCCACGGCCTCGCGGCTCTCGGCGCTCAGCCCCACGAGGACCTCGCTGGTCTTCGTGGCGTCGGCGATCTCCTTCGTCGTGAACTGCGCGTAGTGCGACTTGCTGAGCATCATCGCGACGATCGTGTCGCTGATCTTCACGCAGGCGCTGTCGTCCGTCGAGAACTGGGGGTTGAGCTCGTAGCCGAGCTCGGTGAAGAACTTCTTGGAGGCCTCGACGTCGTTGACGGCCAGGTTCACGAAGATCATCTGCTGGTACATGTGCGTCTCCCGTGGGGTGCGTGCCTCTTGTAAGCGCCTGTGTGCGTCTTACGGAGGATTAGACGGCCCTCCGGAGCGGAACTCATCGCCCTTCGCGAAAATTCTTGTACGAGTTTTCGAGGGCTCCGGAACCGGGGCCCCCGGGGCGGCCGTGCGGCACCGCTCAGCGGACGAGCGGCATCGCCGACACCTCCGCCACCAGCCACGTCACCGGCCCGAACACCGCGAGGAGCGCCCCGGCCCGCAGCGCCGCACACCCCCGCAGGAGCGCCGCGGGCGCCCCGAGCCGCAGCAGCGCCGCCGTGGTGTCGGCCCGGGCGTGCCGCGCCTCGACTGCGGCCGTGGCCAGCGTCAGGACGGCGCAGCCCGCGACGACCACGGCGCCGAGGGTGGTGAGCGGGCCGACGTCCGAGGCGCCGCCCGTCGTGTCGGTGTACAGGGTGCGGGCCGCGTACGCGCCCGACGCCACCGCGCACACCACGCCCAGCGGCCGCCCGATCCGCCGCGCCTCCTGCTGGAGCACGCGCCCCGCGAGCAGCCGCAGCGCCCCGGGCCGCACGGCCTGGAGGATCCGCCCGCACAGATGGGTCAGGGCGGGCCCGGCGAGGGCGAGGCCGAGTGCGGTGAGCCCCCAGCCGGCGAGGGCGCCGACGGGGCTGCCTGCGAGCCCGCCGGGCAGGCGTGGGCCCGAGCCGTCGTCGGCGCTGCTCGCGTACGTCTCGGCGGCGAGCCCGACGGCGAACAGGGCGACGCCCCACGGCAGACCGCCGGGGGCGGCGGTCGGCGGCGCCAGGTCGGTGAGGTCGGCGCCGGGGGCGGGCTCGGTGTCGGGCGCTGTGTCGGATCCGGTCCCGGCCCGGCGCGGGCGCAGCGCGACGGCGCTGGCCACGGACGCGGCGAGCGGCACGAGCGCGAGCAGGGTCAGGGCGGCGGCGAGCGGCAACGGCCGGTCGGCGGCGAGGAGTTCGGCGGCGGCGCCGTCGAACGGCAGGCCCGTCAGGTCGCCGCGCAGATGCAGGAAGAACAGCAGCGCGAGCATGGAGCCGAGCGTGCAGGCCAGGGCCGTGGTCATGGCGGAGATGACCATGAGGCGGCCCGGCCCGAGCCCGATGGCCGCGAGCCCGGGGCGCGGTCTGGTGCCGGGGTCGGTGCGGGCCACGGCGACGGCGAAGTAGACGGTGGCGGCGAGCGGGGCGGCGCACCAGGCGAGCCGGAGCACGGCGCCGGCCGATCCGGCGTGACCCATCGCGTACCCGAGGGCGCACAGGAGCAGGAAGCCGGTTCCGGCCGCGGCGGCGGCGACCAGGAGCCTGCGCAGCTGGACCAGGGGGTGGGAGCCGCGGGCTAGGCGGAGAGCGAGCACGCGGCCCGGCCTTCCGTGTCGGAGTCGGTGGGGGTGGCGGTGCCGGTGGGGGTGGGGGCGGCGACGCGGGAGCCCTTCGCGGCCCCGGCCCGCCCGCCGGACCCCGCCTCGTCCCCCGGCAGGTGCACCGTGTGCACGCGCCGTCCGTCGAGCAGCGTCACCGTGCGGTCGGCGAGGGACGCGACCTCGGCGTCATGGGTGGCGAGGACGACGGTGATGCCGTGCGAGCGGGCCGCCGTCGTCAGGGTGCGCAGGACGTGCGCGCGGTCGGCGCGGTGCAGCGGCGCGGTGGGCTCGTCGGCGAAGAGCACGGACGGCGCGCAGGCCAGGGCGCGGGCCACACAGACGCGTTGGCGCTCGGCCTGGGTGAGGGCGTGCGGGCGTTTGCGGGCGCAGTCGCCGATGTCGAGGCGCTCGAGCCATTCGTGGGCGGCGGTGCGGGCGCCGCGCCGGGCGCCGCCGCGCAGCATCAGGCCGAGGGCGGCGTTCTCCCAGGCGTTGAGTTCCGGGACGAGCCGGGGCTCGGGGTCGATCCAGCCGAACTTGTCGCGGCGCAGGCGTTCGCGGGCGAGCGGGCCCATGGTGTGCACGGGCGCGGAGTTGAACCACACCTCGCCCTGGTGGGCCAGGAGCTGGCCGGACAGACAGCGCAGGAGCGTGGTCTTGCCGCTGCCGCGCGGGCCGCCGACGGCCAGGATCTCGCCCTCGCGGACACCGAGCGAGACGCCGGTGAGCGTGGGTGATCCGTTGCGTGTGACGTGCAGGGCGCGTGCCCACAGCACGTCGTTGTCCGGCGGGGCCACCATGGCGTACACCTCGGTTCAGATCAGATTGCCTCCCCCGTACGGGGGAACGAAGGCTGGGCCGATCGGTCACTGGGCACGCTAAGGATTCGGCGCCGGGGGCCGGACAAGGACGCGGCCCGGGTGCGCCCATCTCACTCGGATGGGCGCACCCGGGCCGGTCACGGCGCGCGGGGCGGGGCGGGCCCGGAAGGGTCCGCGGCGGCTCAGATCTTGGTCCAGGCCTCCGTCAGGACCTGCCGCACGATGCCCTCGATCTCGTCGAACGTCGACTGGTCGGAGATCAGCGGCGGCGACAGCTGGATGACCGGGTCACCGCGGTCGTCGGCGCGGCAGTACAGGCCGTACTCGAAGAGCTTCTTGGAGACGAAGCCGTAGAGCACGCGCTCCGACTCCTCGTCCGTGAAGGACTCCTTGGTGGCCTTGTCCTTCACCAGCTCGATGCCGTAGAAGAAGCCGTTGCCGCGGACGTCGCCGACGATCGGCAGGTCGTGCAGCTTCTGCAGGGTGCTCAGGAAGGCGCCCTCGTTGTCGAGCACGTGCTGGTTGAGGCCCTCGCGCTCGAACAGGTCGAGGTTGGCGAGGCCGACGGCGGCGGAGACCGGGTGGCCGCCGAAGGTGTAGCCGTGCAGGAAGGTGTTGTCGCCCTTGTAGAACGGCTCGGCGATGCGGTCCGAGACGATCGCGGCGCCGATCGGGGAGTAGCCCGAGGTCATGCCCTTGGCGCAGGTGATGATGTCGGGGACGTAGCCGAACTTGTCGCAGGCGAACATCGTGCCGAGGCGGCCGAAGGCGCAGATGACCTCGTCGGAGACGAGCAGCACGTCGTACTGGTCGCAGATCTCGCGGACCCGCTGGAAGTACCCGGGCGGCGGCGGGAAGCAGCCGCCCGCGTTCTGCACCGGCTCCAGGAAGACCGCGGCGACGGTCTCGGGGCCCTCGAAGAGGATCTCCTGCTCGATCTGGTCGGCGGCCCAGCGGCCGAAGGCCTCGGGGTCATCGCCGTGGATCGGGGCGCGGTAGATGTTGGTGTTCGGGACCTTGTGGGCGCCGGGGACCAGCGGCTCGAAGGGGGCCTTCAGGGCGGGGAGTCCGGTGATGGACAGGGCGCCCTGCGGGGTGCCGTGGTAGGCGACCGCGCGCGAGATGACCTTGTACTTCGTGTGGTTGCCGTTGAGCTTGTGGTACTGCTTCGCCAGCTTCCAGGCGGTCTCGACGGCCTCGCCGCCGCCGGTGGTGAAGAAGACCTTGTTCAGGTCGCCGGGGGCGTGGTGGGCGAGGCGCTCCGCCAGCTCGACGGCCTTGGGGTGGGCGTACGACCAGATGGGGAAGAAGGCGAGGTCGGCGGCCTGCTTGGCGGCGACCTCGGCCAGCTCGCGGCGGCCGTGCCCGGCCTGGACCACGAAGAGGCCCGCGAGGCCGTCGAGGTACTTCTTGCCCTTGTCGTCGTAGATGTAGGTCCCTTCGCCACGCACGATGGTGGGAACGGGCGCGTTCTCGTACGACGACATGCGGGTGAAGTGCATCCACAGGTGGTCGTACGCGGTCCGGCTGAGGTCCTTGGTGCTCACGGCTATCGGGTTCCCCACATGTAGGTCTGCTTCTTGAGCTTGAGGTAGACGAAGCTCTCGGTGGAGCGCACGCCGGGGAGCGCGCGGATCCGCTTGTTGATGACTTCGAGCAGGTGGTCGTCGTCCTCGCAGACGATCTCGACCAGGAGGTCGTGCGAGCCCGCGGTCATCACCACGTACTCCGCCTCCGGCATGGCGGCCAGGGCGTCCGCGACCGGATCCACGTCACCCTCGACGTCGATGCCGACCATCGCCTGCCGCCGGAAGCCCACGGTGAGCGGGTCCGTCACGGCCACGATCTGCATCACACCCTGGTCGAGCAACTTCTGCACCCGCTGGCGCACGGCCGCCTCGGAGAGGCCGACGGCCTTGCCGATGGCGGCGTACGGACGGCGGCCGTCCTCCTGGAGCTGCTCGATGATCGCCAGGGAGACGGCGTCGATCGACGGGCCGCCGCCACCGCGGGAGCTGCTGGGGTCTGCGCTTCGACTTGCCACGACTTCACTGTGCACGACGTCTCGTCTGTTCCGCAAGCCCGGAGCGATGAAATTCGTTGTTGGGCAACTCTATGGACACGGATTTCGCAGATATGGGCGGCTGGGTATGTTGAAAGCGTCGGTGGAAGGACTAGGGTGGGTGTCTCATCCACTGGACAGGAGGGCTTGGCAGTGACCACCGAGCTGCGCCGTCTGCGCAACTACATCAACGGCGAATTCCGGGACGCGGCCGACGGGCGGACCACCGAGGTGATCAACCCGGCGACCGGCGAGGCGTACGCGGTGGCACCGCTGTCGGCTCAGGCCGACGTCGACGCCGCCATGAAGGCCGCCGCCGACGCCTTCCCCGCCTGGCGCGACCTGGTGCCCGCCGAGCGGCAGAAGGCCCTGCTGAAGATCGCCGACGCGTTCGAGGAGCGCGCCGAGGAGCTGATCGCGGCCGAGGTGGAGAACACGGGCAAGCCGATCGGACTCACGCGGTCCGAGGAGATCCCGCCCATGGTCGACCAGATCCGCTTCTTCGCGGGCGCCGCCCGGATGCTCGAAGGGCGCGCCGCCGGCGAGTACATGGAGGGTCTGACCTCCATCATCCGGCGCGAGCCGATCGGTGTCTGCGCGCAGGTCGCGCCGTGGAACTACCCCATGATGATGGGCGTGTGGAAGTTCGCCCCGGCGCTCGCCGCGGGCAACACCGTCGTCCTCAAGCCGTCCGACACGACCCCCGCGTCGACGGTCCTGATGGCCGAGATCATCGGCTCCATCGTGCCGCCCGGCGTCTTCAACGTCATCTGCGGCGACCGTGACACGGGCCGCGCCATGGTCGAGCACAGGACCCCCGCCATGGCCTCCATCACCGGCTCCGTGCGCGCCGGTATGCAGGTCGCCGAGTCCGCCTCCAAGGACCTCAAGCGGGTCCACCTGGAGCTCGGCGGCAAGGCGCCCGTCGTGGTCTTCGAGGACACCGACATCGCCAAGGCCGTCGAGGACATCTCGGTCGCGGGCTTCTTCAACGCGGGCCAGGACTGTACGGCCGCGACCCGCGTGCTCGTCCACGAGTCCATCCACGACGACTTCGTGACCGCCCTCGCCAAGGCCGCCGCCGACACCAAGACCGGCCAGCCGGACGACGAGGACGTGCTCTACGGCCCGCTGAACAACGCCAACCAGCTGAAGCAGGTCACCGGCTTCATCGAGCGGCTGCCCGCGCACGCCAAGGTCGAGGCTGGCGGCCAGCGGGTCGGCGAGAAGGGCTACTTCTTCGCGCCGACCGTCGTCTCCGGCCTCAAGCAGGACGACGAGATCATCCAGAACGAGGTCTTCGGCCCCGTCATCACCGTCCAGTCCTTCACGGACGAGGCCCAGGCGGTCAGTTACGCGAACGGCGTCGACTACGCCCTCGCCTCCTCGGTGTGGACCAAGGACCACGCCCGCGCGATGCGCCTGTCCAAGGCCCTCGACTTCGGCTGCGTGTGGATCAACACCCACATCCCGCTGGTCGCGGAGATGCCGCACGGCGGCTTCAAGAAGTCCGGCTACGGCAAGGACCTCTCGGCATACGGCTTCGACGACTACACGCGCATCAAGCACGTGATGACGTCCATCGAAGGCTGAGTGCTCCGGCGGGGCGCCTAATTCGGATGCCCTGATCACCGCCCCCGCGTACCGTTGCGTACGCGGGGGCGGCTCCCGTTGTGTGCTTCCTTCTTCCCTCTTCTGCAAAAAGATCCGTAGCGCACACACTCTCCGCCCCCGCCTTCTTCTTGTACGACGGGGGTGTGACCTGATGACGACGACCGACGATCTCGCGGGGCTGCTGCTGCGCCGCCGCCAGAGCGTGTACGTTCCCTCCGGCGCCGGGCGGTCCGCGGAGACCGACGCCGCCGTGGTCGTCCTCGAAGCCGAACTCGCCGACCGCGGACACCTGTTGACCGTCCCGCTGCGCCGGGCGCTCGCGGCCCTGCCCGCCGCCGAACTCTCCACGACCGGCATGCGGCTGCTCGCGGACGTCGACGCCCTGATGGGCTCCGACCGCCACCACGCCCCGCTGTTCGCACGGTTCCCCGAGGAGATCCCCTACCAGCACGCGTACGACCGTTTCACCTCCGTCGTCGTCGCCCACCTCGCCGCCCAGCCGCACCAGCCCTGCATGAACTGCGCGGGCACCAAGGCACGCGTGCGCGCGCTCGCGCCCTGCGCGCACCTCGTGTGCGACGACTGCCGCCGCGTGATGGAGGACTGGGGCTGCTGCGACGACTGCTGCGTCTGGTACGCCTGCCCGGTCTGCGAGAAGCGCTACGAGACGGACGGGCCCACCGACCCCTGGATCGACACCGGGGCCGAGCACCGCGGCGACGGCGGCGACATCCTGCGCGCCCTGCGCCTCGGCGCGCCCGACGACGCGGCGGCGGAACTCGCGGCGCTGCTCGCCCGTCGCACCCCCCTGAACCCGCAGGACCACGACGACTTGGTGCTCCTGCTCGCGCGGGCCCACGCGGGTGACCGGGCGGCCGGTGAATTCGGCCGGGGCAAGCCGGGCGGTCTTGTGTGGCTGCCGGACGAGATACCCCTGCGGGAGAGCAAGGCCCTCGCCCTCGCGCCGCTCCTGGACGACCCGGCCACGCGGCCGCTCGTCGCCCGGTACGCGAACACCGCCACCGACGTGCTGCGGCTGCTCGTCGTCCGGTCCGGCGGCGATCCCGACCTGCTCGAACTGCCCCGGCTTCGGCGGGTGTCCCGGCCGGTGCGGCGTGAACTCCTCGGCCTGCTCGGCACGTTCGGGCTCGACAGCCTCTGCGAGGACTTCGCCCGGTACCCCGGCGCCTGGAAGCGCGTCGGGGAGATCCTGCACCCCTTCGAGGGGGCCGAGCGGCACCCCCGTGTCGCGCTCGCCTTCGCCGTCCTGCGCGGCACGCGGCTCGACGACCCGGCGCTCACCGAGGTGCTGCTCACCGAGGCCGCCCGTCACGACGACATCCGCCTCGACGGCGACCGACTGCGCCACACCGGGTGGCAGGGCCGCGTCGAGGCGGCGCTCGCCCGCTGGGACGTCGTGGCCGCCACCGCGCTGCTGCGTGCCCGGCCCGGCGAGCTGCTGCGCCGACTCGACGTGCTCCTGTCCCGCTCGGGCGAGTCGACTCTGCCGGAGGTGGTCGGGGAGGCGCTGGTGCACGCTCTGCCGCGGGTGGGTGTGGGGCCGTTGCTCGGGGCGTACGGGCGGATGAAGGTGCGCGGGGCGCCCGGGGAGCGGCGTGTCTTCTTTCCGCGTGGGCGGGTGACCAAGGCCTACGCGGTCGACGATCACCGGCCGCCGCTGCCTTCGCGGGTGGCGTCTCGGGCCGCGGAGCTCATTGAGGCGGAGGCTGTGCGGCGGCTGCGGGTGGGGCCCTGCCGGGGGCTCCCCGATCCCGCCCCTTCCCGCGGCATCGATCAGCGGCTCCGCCGCGGGCAGGGGCTGCCGCCCCTGGACCCCGCTGATCGGCGCTCCGCGCCTCGTCCTCAAACGCCGGACGGGCTGAAAATGCGGCGCACCGGCGAGGGCGGCGTCCCGAACGGCCCGGACGGGCTGCAATCCCGCCGCACCGAAAAGGGTGGCGTGCCGTACGACATCGCCGTGCTCGACGCCTCCCTCGTCGATCTGCCCGTGCCGTTCGCCGAGCGTGCCTCCGCCGCTTCGCTCGTCTCCGTGCCGCGCGGCAGTTCGCTGCCCATGCCCGGGGACAGTGAGCACGTCCGGCTCTTCCTGCACTGGACGCAGCCCAAGGGGGTGCGGGTCGACCTCGATCTGTCCGTCGCGCTGTACGACGACGCGTGGCGGTTCGTCGGGCTGTGCGACTACACGCAGTTGGAGTACGCGGGTGGCGCCGCGTTGCACTCGGGCGACCTGACGTCGGCGCCCGCCCCGCACGGTGCCACCGAGTACCTCGACCTGGACCTGCCGCGGCTCGCCAAGGCGGGGGTGCGGTTCGTCGTGCCCGCCGTCCTGTCGTACAACGACGTGCCGTTCGATCAACTGCCGGACGCCTTCGCGGGGTTCATGGCCGTGTCGGGGGAGCGGAAGGAGCGTGCCGTCTACGACCCGCGTACCGTCCGGCAGCGCTTCGACCTCGCGGGTGATGCCGCGCTGCGCGTACCGATGATCGTGGACCTGCGCTCGCGCCGTGCGTGGTGGGCCGACCTGACGCTCGCCACGGGCGAGGGCAACCACAGTGTCTGGCGCTACAGCGCGGTGCTCGGCCGCGCCGGCCACGACCTGCTCGACACCTTCGAGCCCGGCGGCCGTGCCACGCTCTGGGACCTTGCGTGCTGGACGGCGGCGGCCCGCACCGACGGCGACGTGCTCGTGCGCGGGCGCGGGCACGTCCTGTGGGGGTACCGCCGGGAGCCGGACGAGCCGCGCGCCGACTTCGCCGTGCGCATCCGGGACGCGTGGGAGCCCGATGTGCTGTGCGCGGAACCGGAGTTGGCGGACCGTCACGCGCTGGTCGCCCTCGTGCACGGCGACCTCCCCGGGGCGGAGCGCGCCGCGTCCGGCACGGTGTACCGGCTCTTCCCCGGGCCGCTCGACGAGGCACCGCTGACGCGGGTGACGGCGTCGGACCTGGCGGGGTGGCTGGCGCCGGACGGCTGAGGGCCCGGGCCGCACCCCGGTGCGGCCCGACAGCATGTCGTCCCACGCCACCCCCACCCCGACGCACCGTCCATTGCCCGGCCCCCGCGCCCCCGTGCATGCTGCCGAGGTGCGAGCGAACCCGAGAGCATTGCGAGCGAACCCCGAAGGCCCCGCCTCCACCCGCGTCGGCGGGGGCGGTGTGTCCCGCCGGGCCCTGCTGCGCGCCCTCGGCGGCGGGGCCACGGCCGCCGGGGTGGCCGCGCTCGCCACCGGCTGCGGGGTTCCGGCCGCGTACATTGCGCCCGACGAGCGCGGCGCCGCCGACCGCTCGCGCACGGAGCGGAAGGTGACCTTCGCCAACTGGCCGCTCTACATCGACACCGACGACGAGGACAAGTCGAAGCGCCCCACCCTGGACGCCTTCGAGAAGCGCACCGGGATCGACGTGCGCTACACGGAGGAGATCAACGACAACGACGAGTTCTTCGGCAAGATCAGCCCGTCCCTGATGAACCACCAGGAGACCGGCCGCGACCTCATCGTCATCAGCGACTGGATGTGCGCCCGCTTCGTGCGCCTCGGCTGGGTGCAGGAGATGGACCGGGCCCGGCAGCCGAACGTCACCGAGCACCTCGACCCGCTGCTGCGCTCGCCCGGCTTCGACCGGGGCCGCAAGTTCACGGTGCCGTGGCAGTCGGGGATCACCGGCATCGCGTACAACAAGAAGCGGCTCGGCCGGGAGATCCGGCACGTGTCGGACCTGTGGGCGGGCGACCTCAAGGGCCGCGTCACCCTGCTGTCCGGCCTCGACGAGGCCTTCGGGCTGCTGATGCAGGGCGACGGCGTCGACATCACCCGGTGGACGGCGGACGACTTCCACCGCATGTGCGACCGGGTCGAGAAGCTCGTCGACAGCCACCACATCCGCCGCTTCACCGGCAACGACTACATCAAGGACCTCGCCGGCGGCGACGTCCTCGCCTGCCAGGCCTACAGCGGCGACGTCATCCAGCTCCAGGCCGACGACCCCGACATCGAGTTCGTCGTCCCGGAGGAGGGCGCCGAGCTGTGGGCCGAGTCCCTGATGATCCCCAACCTCGCCCGCCACAAGGCCAACGCGGAGCGCCTGATCGACCACTACTACGAGCCCGAGGTCGCCGCCGAGCTCGCCGCCTGGGTCAACTACGTCTGCCCCGTGCCCGCGGCCCGCGACATCCTCGCCTCGTCCAAGGACAAGGAAGTCGCGGCGCTCGCCGAGGACCCGCTGATCTTCCCGGACGACGCGATGCGCAAGCGGCTCGTGATCGCACGGGACATCACCTCGGGGGAGCGCACCGAGTTCGCGAAGCGGTGGAACTCCCTGGCGGGGCTGTAGGACGGACCCGCCCCGGCATCAGGCCGGACCCGCCCCGGCATCAGACGGATCCGCCCCGGCGCCAGGACGCATCCGGCCCTCCCGCGTCACCCGAGCGAGTTCCTGCCGCAACTGCCGTGCGCGGTGCCGAGGATCCGCGAAGCCTGCTTCCCGTCGACCTTCAGTTCCCGCCTGGTCTTCTTGACCTGGTCGACGAGGGCCTGCCCATGGGCGGCGCAGAGCGCGCTGCCGTGGGCCACGAGCACGTCGTCGCTGATGCGGTCCAGGTCCGGGTAGTGCTCCCGGATCGTCTTGAGGTAGAACGCGGCCGACAGCTCCGTGAGGCCGCGCGCTCCGTCGGGGGACGCCGACGGGCCCCTGGACGGGGTGGCCGAGGCGGACGCGGTGGTCGGTGTCGCCGAGGCGCTCGCCTCGCGGTCCCCGGACGAGCCGCATGCCGAGGCGCCGAGAGCGGCGAGTGTGAGACAGGCGGCGAGCAGGGGCAGACGCTTGTGCATGAATCTCCTGGTACAGAGGTGAACCGAGGGATTCTCCCCCATACCCGGCACCGGCTCTCCATCGGCCCCGCACCGGCCCCCGCCTCAGCCTCGGCCCCCGCCCCGACCTCGGCCCCCATCTCAACCTCGGCCTCGGCCGAAGGCGCCGTGCCTGACGTCGGTCAGCGCGCCGGAGCGGCCACCACGTCCCACGCCGCCATCGCCCGGTCCACCGTCTTGTCCAGGTCGGCGCCGCTCGCCCCGTCGCGGGCCTGGACCGACATGCCCTGGATGACCGTGGTGTAGAACGCGGCCATGGCCTCGGTGTCCGTACCGGCGGGGAGTTCACCTTCCCGCACGCCCCGGTCCAGACGGCGGGCCATCATCTCCGCGCTCGCCTTCCGCCAGTACGCCAGGTGCTCCTGCACGGGGGCGTTCGCAGCCGAGCAGTTGGTGGCGGCGAGCACGATCATGCAGCCGCTGGGGTTGGCGGCGTCGGTGTAGACGCGGGCGTTGTCGCGCAGCACGGCCTCCACCGCCGCCCGCGCCGTGGGCAGTTCGGTCAGCGCCCGGGCCATCGCGGCGCCCTCCGTGGCGTTGTACAGCGTGACCGACTCCCGGAACAGCGCCTCCTTGGAGCCGAAGGCCGCGTAGAGGCTGGGCGAGGCGATGCCCATCGCGGAGGTGAGGTCCGTCATCGACGTGGCCTCGTACCCCTGCCTCCAGAACACCTCCATGGCCCGGCGCAGCGCCGTCTCGCGATCGAACGCCCGGGGTCGTCCGCGTCCCGCCAAGGCTGTCGCCTCCCTCGTCGCTGTCGCCGCCGTCGCCGTCGTCGAATTTCTGTAGTGACTGACAAATATAGGCCTTGACGTGCTGCTGTGCCCGTGTGAAAGTTTCTGTGTCGATCGGCACAGAAATATGGTCCGGGTCGGCACACCTACACGTACAAGATCGAGACTTGGGGTCGGGGATGACTGAGCTGCTGGGCAAGGCCGCGCTGGTGACGGGTGGCAGCCGGGGGATCGGGGCGGCGATCGTGCGGCGTCTCGCGCGGGACGGGGCCGATGTGGCGTTCACCTATGTGAGCCCGGCCGGGAAGGCGAAGGCCGAGGCCGTCGTCGCCGATGTGGAGGCGGCGGGGCGGCGGGCCGTGGCCATCCAGGCCGACGCGGCGGACGCGGACGCCGTGCGGGGGGCCGTGGAGCGGGCGGCGCGGGAGCTGGGCCGCCTGGACATCCTGGTCAACAACGCGGGCGTGTACCCGTACGGGCCGTTCGAGGACGTCGCCCTGGAGGAGCTCGACCGCACCCTCGCGATCCACGCCCGCGCCGCCTTCGTCGCCGGGCAGGCCGCTGTCGCCCATCTGCCGCGGGGCGGACGCATCGTGAGCATCGGCACCAACCTCGTGCACCGGGTGCCCTTCGGCGGCATCGTCCTGTATTCGATGAGCAAGTCCGCCCTCAGCGGCTTCACCAAGGCCCTCGCCCGTGAGCTCGGCCCCCGCGGCATCACCGTCAACGCCGTGCACCCCGGCTCGACGGACACGGACATGAATCCGGCCGACGGGCAGAGCGCCGACTTCCAGCGCGGCATGTCCGCCCTCGGCCACTACTCGGAAGCCGACGACATCGCGGCGACGGTGGCCCACCTGGTGGGCCCGGGCGGGCGCACCGTCACGGGCGCGGAGCTCACGGTGGACGGCGGGATGAACGCGTAGGTCCGGCGCGGGCGGGGGGTCGGCTGCGCGCGGGCGGGAGGTCGGCCGCAGGCGGGAGGCTGGCCGCGGGCGGGCGGAGAGGTCAGCCGCGGGCGGGCTTGAGCGCCGCCTTGATGATGCGCTCGGCGACCGGATTCATGTCCTGGCCCTTGGCGTCGGTGGAGTTGACCGAGTAGACGAGGACGGTGTCCAGGTCCCGGGTGGCGGCGACGATCGAGTTGTAGCCGTGCCGCCCCCCGGTCTTCAGCCAGACGACCCGCCCGTCGGGTGCCTCGTACCGCATCAGGCCCGCGCTCATCGTGGCGCCCTTGATGTCCGAAGGCACCGTGAACATCTCCTCCAGCTGCGGCTTCGGCACGATCCTGCCGCGGAACAGGGCGACGGTCAGCCGCTCCAGGTCGGCCGTCGTGGAGATCATGTCCCCGCCCGCCATCCGGTCCCGCTGGTTCCACTCGGTGACGTCGACCAGGCGCGTCCCGCCGCCGGGCTCCCGCACGGCCTGGTAGCCGCGGTTGTGCGGGCCGTGGATGCGCGGGTCCGTGCCGGGGAAGGAGGAGTGCCGCATGCCCGCGGGCCTGAGGACGCGCCGGGTGGCCTCGCGCTCGTACGAGTGCCCCGTGACCTTCTCGACGAGCAGCCCGAGAAGCGTGTAGTTGATGCCCAGGTACTCCTGCTTGACCCCCGGGTCGTGTGCGGGCCCCTTCGCGATCGAGGTGACGGCGACCTCCTGCGGCGTGAGCGTCTCGAAGCGGTTCGCGTACAGCTCCTCGAACGTCTTGCCCAGCGAGCGCCCCGGCTGCAACCCGCTGCTGTGGTTGAGGAGTTGGCGTACGGAGATGGGCTTGCGGAAGGCGTCGGCGTTCGGGGCGAAGAGGTCCGGCAGATAGCGCTGCACGGGCGCGTTCAGGTCGACTCTGCCCTCGGCGGCGAGCTGCAGCACCACGGCCGCCGTCACCACCTTCGTGGTCGACCCGGCCCGGAACCTCCCCTCGGGGTCGGCCTCCCGCCCCGACTTCAGGTCCCGCACCCCCGAACTCCCGTGCCACGACGTCTTCTTCCCCCGCACCCGCACCAGCGCGGCCGTCGCGTCGGCGTCGGGCAGCCCGGCGATGGCCGCACGCAGCGCCTCGCCGTCGGGCTCCGAGCGCGAGTCCGCGGCGACGGCGGCGGGCGCCGGGCCGCCCCTCGCGAGGGCGGGCGCCGCGGTGGCCGTGAGACCGAGAACGACGGCGGTGGCGATCGTGACGGCAAGACCGGAACGTACACGCATGAGCTGCTCCAGGTGAGTGGCTGCGGGATCCCTCTCATCCTGTGCGGCGTGCGGGCGGGGCGGATCGTCACTGGGGAGGGGTGGCGACCCTGAGGTTGGGCCGGGGTCAACTCGGGTGTGCGTGAGGGTAGTTGTCAGGGTGATCCCCTCAGGGGCCCTCGGTTCTCTCCTGGGCCGCGAGGACCTCGTCGCCGTGCTCGTGGGCCCAGGCGCCGAACGTCTCGATGGGGGCGAGGAGGGTGCGGCCGAGGGCGGTGAGCGCGTACTCGACGCGGGGCGGGGACTCGGCGTAGGCGTGGCGGGTCAGGAGGCCGTTGTGCTCCAGGCGGCGGAGGGTCTCCGTGAGGATCTTGGGGCTGATGCCGCCGATGCGGTCGCGGAGTTCGCGTGGGCGCAGGGGGCCGTGGCGCAGGGCCCAGAGCGTCACCGCGTTCCAGGTGTTGGCGAGCAGGTCGAAGGCCAGGCGCGCCCGGCAGTCGGCGAGGAGGTCGGTCGGTTCGTGGGGCGGGTCGTAGGGCGCGTCGTGGGGTGGGTGGTGGGGTGTGTCGTGGGGCGCGCGGTGGGGTGTGCTGTGAGGCTTCATCCTTCGCATGGTGCCCGAGGTGTCGTGGGGCGGTGCGGCGGGGCCGAGACTTACCGAATGGTGCCCGAGCGGCTTCCTACTGTCGTTCTCGTGCCGGTCACCGGGCCGGGACACGAGGACGGACGAGGGAGGGCGACGCGTATGCGGATGGGGATTCTCGGGGCCGGGAACATGGCCGAGGCGCTGGGTGCGCAGTGGGTGCGCGCCGGGCACGAGGTGTTCGTCGGCGGTCGTGACGAGGGCCGGGCGGCCGCGCTCGCCGGGCGCATCGGCGCCGCGGGCCACGGCTCATTGCGGGCCGCCGTCGAGTTCGGGGACGGCGCCGTGCTGCACGCGCTGCCGTACGCGGCCGGGGCCGACGTCGCCGCCGGGCTCGCCGACGCCCTGCGCGGCCGGGTCCTGATCGACTGCGGCAACCCCGTGGGCGACGGCTTCGCGCTGCTCACGCAGGGCGCGGAGTCCGCCGCCGAACGGCTGGCCGCCGCCGCGCCCGGGGCCCGCGTGGTGAAGGCGTTCAACCTGTGCCACGACAGCGTGTGGCGCCTCGCGCCGCCCGTGTTCGACGGGCGGCGCCTCGCGGTGCCGGTGTGCGGTGACGACGAGGACGCGCTTGCCGTCGTACGCGCACTGGTGCGGGACATCGGCTGCGTGCCCTACGACGCGGGCAGCCTCGGGCGGGCCGGGCTCGTGGAGGCGACCGCCGCGCTCCTGATCGGCCTCTGGGTCGGCGAGGGCGTGGACGCGCAGGCCATCGTGCCGCCGGACAGGCCCTAGCCTCCGGCGCTACGGTTTGCGGCCCACCGCGCCGAGTTGCGGCACCGGTTCCGCCTCCGGGAAGCGCCAGCGCGCGCACGAGTCGACGCCCGGGTCGAGGAGGTCGAGGCCCGCCATGAACGACAGGAACTCCGCGCGGGTGCGGCCCGTGATCGGCGGCGTCGCGTTGGCGTTCCAGAAGTCCATGGCCGGCTGGTTGTCCGCGCCGCCGACGTCGGCGTCCAGCGTGGGGTGGGTCAGGACCAGGTAACTGCCGGACGGCACCGCGTCCATGAGGGTCCGTACGATCCCGCGGGCCACCTCCGTGTCGGGGATGAAGTTGAGGATGCCGAGCAGCATCACGGCGACGGGCCGCTCGAAGTCGAGGGTCTCGGCGGCGGCCCGCAGGATGCGCTCCGTGTCCCGGGCGTCCGCGTCGATGTACGCGGTCGCGCCCTCGGGGGAGCTGGTGAGCAGGGCGCTCGCATGGGTCAGGACGATCGGGTCGTTGTCCACGTACACGATGCGGGCGTCCGGTGCGAGGCGCTGGGCGACCTCGTGGGTGTTGTCGCCCGTCGGCAGGCCCGTGCCGATGTCGAGGAGCTGGCGGATGCCCGCGTCGCCCACGAGATGCGCCACCGCGCGGCCGAGGAACGCCCGGTCCGCGCGGGCCACTTCGCCGATTCCGGGGAACATCTCGACGACCTGCTCGCCCACCGCGCGGTCCACCGAGTAGTTGTCCTTGCCGCCCAGCCAGTAGTTCCAGACGCGGGCGTTGTGGGCCATGTCGGTGCGGATGCGGCCGGTGGTGTCCGCGTGTTCTGGGTGTTCCGGGCGTTCTGTGTGCCCCGGGTGATCCGGGTTCTCCGTGCTCGATAAGTTCGCTGCGGGCTCTGCGCTCACTCGTGAGGTTCCTTCCCCGTCTCCTGGCGATGCCGCCGGGGCCCTCGGGACAGCTCGGCGGCGAGTGCGTCCACGCGGTTGGTGGTGATGGAGTCCACCCCGTGGGAGATGAGCTTACGCATGGAACGCCTGGTGTCGGGAGTCCACGCGGAGATCAGCAGTCCACTCGCGTGCACATGGTCGACCAGGTCCGAACTCACCAGTCCGAAGCGGTAGTTGAGCCAGCGAGGCGTGATCGCGGCGAGCACGGCGGGCCGGGGCGGGGCGAGCGACTTCCAGGTGAGGGCGATCTCCGCGGCCGGGTCCGCGGCCCGCACCGCGAGCATCGCGTCGGGGCCCGCGCAGTAGTACGCCCGGTCGGCGGCACCGCAGTCGCCGATGACGCCGACGACGGCCCGCGCCGACTCAGGGGTCGCGCCGGGCAGGTCGACGAGGACGCGGTGGCCGTCCGTCTCCTTCAGGGCCTCTTCGAGGGTGGGCACGCCCCCGCCGGTCAGCCCCCGCACCTCGTCGGCGGACAGCGCGGCCAGCGGCCGGTCGTGCTCCCAGAGGCGCAGGAGGTCCGCGTCGTGCAGCAGGACGGGTACGCCGTCGCGGGTCAGGCGGACGTCGATCTCCACGGCGTCCGCGCCCCGTTCGAGCGCGGAGCGCAGGGAGGGGAGGGTGTTCTCGCGGACGCGGTAGGGGTCGCCCCGGTGGGCCACGGCAGTCACGGTGCGCATGACTCCCATTGTGGCGGGGGACGGGCCCCGGGGCTTGTCGGCCCCGGGGCCCGTCCGTGCGTTGCGCGGTCCCGCGATCCGGTTCCCGCGATCCTGCGTTCCCGCCTGCGTCAGGAGGCGAGCCAGTTCTCCGTGTACGCGTCGATCTCGGCGGCGATCCTGTCCTTGCCCGCCCGGTCCAGGAACGACGCCTCGACGCCGTTCTTCGCGAGGTCGGCGATGCCGCGCTCGTCGAGGCCGAGGAGGCGGGCGGCGACGGCGTACTCGTTGTTGAGGTCGGTGCCGAACATCGGCGGGTCGTCGGAGTTGATCGTGACGATGACGCCCGCGTCCACGAACTGCTTGAGCGGGTGCTCGTCGAGGGTGGTGACGGCGCGCGTGGCGATGTTCGAGGTCGGGCAGACCTCCAGCGGGACGCGGTGCTCGGCCAGGTGCGCGAGGAGCTTCTGGTCCTTGGCGGAGCTGGTGCCGTGTCCGATGCGCTCGGCGCGCAGGTGCGTGAGCGCGTCCCAGACGGTCTCGGGGCCCGTGGTCTCGCCCGCGTGCGGCACCGAGTGCAGGCCGGCGGCGATGGCGCGGTCGAAGTACGGCTTGAACTGCGGGCGCGGTACGCCGATCTCGGGGCCGCCGAGGCCGAAGGAGACCAGGCCCTCGGGGCGGATGCCGTCGGTGGTGGCGAGCCGCACCGTCTCCTCCGCCGACTCCAGGCCCGCCTCGCCCGGGATGTCGAAGCACCAGCGCAGGACGACGCCGAGCTCGGCCTCGGCGGTCTTGCGGGCGTCCTCGATGGCGGCCATGAAGGCGCGCTCGTCGATGCCGCGACGGGTGGAGGAGAAGGGGGTGATGGTCAGCTCGGCGTACCGCACGTTCTGCCGGGACAGCTCGCGGGCCACCTCGAAGGTGAGGAGCTGGACGTCGTCGGGGGTGCGGATCAGGTCGACGACGGACAGGTACACCTGGATGAAGTGGGCGAAGTCCGTGAACGTGAAGTAGTCCGCGAGGGCCTCGATGTCGGTCGGCACCTTCGAGTCGGGGTGCCGGGCGGCGAGGGCGGAGACGATCCGGGGGGAGGCGGAGCCCACGTGGTGGACGTGCAGTTCGGCCTTGGGCAGTCCGGCGATGAAGGCGGTGGCCTGCGCGGCGGAGATGTGCTGGTCGGTCATGGGTTCCTCCCCGGGAACACGGTGTGATCGGCTGATCGGCTGACCCCCGCGGGGGTCGGGATCATCGTAGGACGCGGGTCCTGGCCGGAATCGAGCGGCCACCGAAGCCGGGCCACGGGCACGACTGGGCGGCCACCGAAGGCGACGCCGCACGGCCACCGAGGGCGGGCCACGGGCACGACCGGGCGGCCACCGAAGGCGACGCCGCACGGCCACCGAAGCCGGGCCACGGGCACGACCGGGCGGCCACAGCCACCGCTTCCCGGCCGAGACGGAACCGCTACCGCAGCCGCTCCCGCGCCTCCATCAGCGCGAGCCCCAGCAGATTCAGCCCCCGCCACTGGGCCGGATCCCCGATCCGCGGATCGTCGGCGGCGAGCCCCACACCCCACACCCGGTCCACCGGGCTCGCCTCGACAAGGACCCGCTCCCCGGTGCCGAGGAGATACGCCCGCAGCGCGTCGTCCGACGAGAACTTCCGCACCGACCCCTCGACCACGATCCCGAAGCGCTCCCGCTCCCAGACCTGGTCGTCGAACCCCCGCACAAGGCGCCCGGCCCGCTTGGCCTCGGCGGGCGTCCGGGCGGACAGCGCCGCCCGCTCGGCGTCGGCGTCGCCGAAGAGGCGGGCCTTCGCGGCCATCATCCAGTGCTCCGCCGTCGCGTACTCCACGCCGTCGGCCGTGAACGGCGAGGGCCACCACTGGCTGAAACAGCTTGCCCCCAGCGTGCCGTCCCGGCGTGGGGCGTGCCCCCAGAAGTACAGGTACTTGACCCTGTCCCTCCCCGTGTCCTCCCCCGTGGAATCCCTCATGCACGCCACTCTGGCAGGCACCACTGACATTCCGTCCCACAATTTCCAGGCCGACTCGACATCTGGTCGACAGATTCCGTCGCGTAACCAAAAGGCAACAACGGAATCGCTTGCTGGACCCTCGACCCCCTGTCAGGATCGGCACTCAAATCGATCTGGAACTACGCCGACCCTCTCGGGACGGGGCGGCCGGCGGAGGAGAGCGTCATGCACACATTCCAGGCGCGGGACCGTTTCGCGGACGGCGCCCAGTACATCGCGGGACGCCTCACCCAGGGCACCTCAGGACGCACCCACGCGGTCGTCGATCCGGCCACGGGCGAGGAGGTCCTCACCTACGAGCTGGCTGGCCCCAAGGACGTGGACACCGCCGTCGCCGCGGCCGCGGGCGCGTACGACGGCTGGGCGGCCGCGAGCCCCGGTGAGCGCTCCGACGCCATGCACCGCTTCGCCGCGGAGCTGTCCGCGCGGGCCGAGGAACTCGCCCAGGCCGAGTCCCTGCAGTGCGGCAAGCCGATCAAGCTGAGCCGTGAGTTCGACGTGCCGGGGACCATCGACAACACAGCGTTCTTCGCGGGCGCCGCCCGGCACCTGGCGGGCCAGTCGGCGGGGGAGTACGACGGCGGCGACCACACCTCGTACGTCCGCCGCGAACCGATCGGCGTCGTCGGCTCCATCGCGCCCTGGAACTATCCACTCCAGATGGCCGCCTGGAAGGTCCTGCCGGCCATCGCCGCGGGCAACACCATCGTCCTGAAGCCGTCCGAGCTGACCCCCTTCACGTCCCTGCTGTTCGCCGAGGCCGCGACCGCCGCCGGGATCCCCGACGGCGTCGTCAACATCGTCAGCGGCGCGGGCCAGGAGGCGGGCGAGCACCTGGTCGGCCACCCCGACGTCGTCATGACGTCCTTCACCGGCTCGACCGGCGTCGGCAAGCGCGTCGCGGAGGTCGCCACCGCCACCGTCAAGCGGCTCCACCTGGAACTCGGCGGCAAGGCGCCCTTCGTGGTCTTCGACGACGCCGACCTGGAGGCCGCCGTGCACGGGGCCGTCGCGGGCGCCCTCATCAACAGCGGCCAGGACTGCACGGCCGCCACGCGCGCGTACGTGCAGCGGCCGCTGTACGACGCCTTCGTGGCGGGCGTCGCCGACCTGATGGCGACCGTGCGCCTCGGTGACCCCTTCGACCCGGCCACCGACCTCGGCCCGCTCATCTCGCACACGCACCGTGACCGCGTCGCCGCCTTCGTCGACCGGGCCCGCTCCTACGCGCGCGTGGTGACGGGAGGCGAGGCGCCCGACCACCCCGGGGCGTACTACAAGCCCACCCTCATCGCCGACGCCGCCCAGGACAGCGAGGCCGTGCAGGCGGAGATCTTCGGCCCGGTGCTCGTCGTGCTGCCCTTCGACTCCGACGCCGACGGCCTCCGGCTCGCCAACGACACCCCCTACGGGCTCGCCGCCTCCGCCTGGACCCGGGACGTCTTCCGCGCGGGCCGCGCCACCCGCGAGATCAAGGCGGGCTGCGTGTGGGTCAACGACCACATCCCGATCCTCAGCGAGATGCCCCACGGCGGCTACAAGGCGTCCGGCTACGGCAAGGACATGTCCGCCTACTCCTTCGAGGAGTACACGCAGATCAAGCACGTCATGTTCGACAACACCGCGGTGGCCAGGAAGGACTGGCACCGCACGATCTTCGGGGACCGATAGCCGCACGCGGGGACGGGCGCCGCGCGACCGGGCGGCGCCCGCCCGCTCACCTCCCGAAAGGGCAGCAAGCGCATGGAGCACTACGAGCCCGACCATCTGTCCCCGGCCCAGCTCGCCGCAGCACAGCGCGCCCTGCGCGGCGGTTCCGCGATCGGCCGCCGTTCGGTGCTGCGCGCCTCCGCGGGCGGGGTGCTCGCCGCGGGCGGGCTCGGCGCCCTGAGTGCCTGCGGCATCCCCGCGGCCGGCAAGGGCGAGGGCGGCATCGCCGCGGACGACCGCTCGGACAAGGAGAAGCGCGTCAACTTCTCCAACTGGACCGAGTACATGGACGTCGACAAGGACGAGCGGCGCCCGACGCTCGACGCGTTCACGAAACGCACCGGCATCAAGGTCAAGTACACCGAGGACATCAACGACAACAACGAGTTCTTCGGGAAGATCAAACCGCAGCTCGCCGCAGGACAGGACACCGGGCGCGACCTGATCTGCGTCACGGACTGGCTCGCCGCCCGCCTCATCCGCTTCGGCTGGGTGCAGAAGCTCGACCCGGCCCAGCTGCCGCACGCCTACGCCAACCTGTCCCCCCAGTTCCGCTCGCCCGACTGGGACCCCGGGCGCGCCTACTCGTACCCCTGGACCGGCATCTCCACGGTCATCGCGTACAACAAGAAGGCGACCGACGGGGAGAAGATCACGTCGGTGTCGCAGCTGATGGACGATCCCAAGCTGAAGGGGCGGGTGGGGTTCCTGTCCGAGATGCGTGACTCCATGGGCATGGTGCTCCTCGACCTCGGCAAGGACCCGGCGAAGTTCACCGACGACGACTTCGACGCGGCCGTCGCGCGGCTGCAGAAGGCCGTGGACAAGAAGCAGATCCGCCGCTTCACCGGCAACGACTACACCGCCGACCTCGACAAGGGCGACCTCGCCGCGTGCGTGGCCTGGGCCGGGGACGTCGTCCAGCTCAAACTGTCCAACCCCGACATCGAGTTCGCGATCCCGGACAGCGGCTACCTGACCTCGACGGACAACCTCCTGGTCCCCAACAAGGCGCGTCACAAGCGCAACGCCGAACGGCTCATCGACTACTACTACGAGCCGGGGCCCGCGGCCCGCCTCGCCGCCTACATCAACTACGTGTGCCCCGTGGACGGCGTCCGCGACGAGCTCGCGAAGATCGACCCCAAGGCCGCGGCGAACCCGCTGATCATCCCCGACAAGGCCATGGCGGCGAAGTCGCACGCCTTCCGTTCGCTCACGCCCAAGGAAGAGGCCGCGTACGAGGGGAAGTTCGCGAAGCTCACCGGTTCTTGACGTACACCTCATCCACATTCCTCGGGACGCCAACATGACGACTGCCAAAGAACCCAAAGAGCACAGCGGCGACGTACGCCTCAGCGGTATCAGCAAGACCTACGGCTCCTTCACCGCCGTGCACCCGCTCGACCTGACCGTGCCTCAGGGCTCCTTCTTCGCGCTGCTCGGCGCCTCCGGCTGCGGCAAGACCACCACCCTGCGCATGATCGCGGGCCTGGAGGAGCCCAGCAGCGGCACCGTCCGCCTCGGCGAGCAGGACGTCACCGCGCTGCCGCCCTACAAGCGGCCCGTGAACACGGTCTTCCAGTCGTACGCCCTCTTCCCGCACCTCGACATCTTCGAGAACGTCGCCTTCGGCCTGCGCCGACGCGGCATCAAGTCGGTGAAGAAGCAGGTCGGCGAGATGCTCGACCTGGTCCAGCTCGGCGAGCAGGCCCGCAAGAAGCCGCACCAGCTCTCCGGCGGCCAGCAGCAGCGCGTCGCCGTCGCCCGCGCCCTCATCAACCACCCCAAGGTGCTGCTCCTCGACGAGCCCCTCGGCGCCCTCGACCTGAAGCTGCGCCGCCAGATGCAGCTCGAACTCAAGCGCATCCAGACCGAGGTCGGCATCACCTTCGTGCACGTCACGCACGACCAGGAGGAGGCCATGACGATGGCCGACACCGTCGCCGTGATGAACGGCGGCCGCGTCGAGCAGCAGGGCGCCCCCGCCGACCTGTACGAGAACCCGCGCACCACCTTCGTCGCCAACTTCCTCGGCACGTCCAACTTCATCGAGGCCGAGGTGGCCGAGGTCAGCGGCGACGACGTGTTCCTCAAGGCGGGCGGCGGGAAGCTGACGCTGCCCAAGGCACGATGTACGGCGTCCGCCACCACCGGCGGCACGGTCCTGGTGGGCGTACGCCCGGAGAAGATCTCGCTCGCGCACGCCGACGACGCGGGCACGGTCCCCGACGGCCGCAACCGCATCACCGGTCGCATCGCCGACTCCAGCTTCATCGGCGTCTCCACGCAGTACGTCGTCGACAGCCCCGTCTGCGACGCCTTCGAGGTGTACGCGCAGAACATCGAGCGCGACACCCGGCTCGTCCCGGGCGCCGAGGTCGTCCTGCACTGGAACCCGGCGCACACCTTCGGCCTCGACGCCGACCAGGATGCCGAGGCGGGCGTCGAAAAGGTCGAGGAGGACGCGTGACGACCCTCATCAAGGCCGCGCCACCCGAGGCCGACGAGCCCCCGGCGAAGCCGCCCCGCAAGCGCGGCCGCCTCGTCCCCTACTGGCTGCTGCTTCCCGGCATCCTCTGGCTGCTCGTGTTCTTCGCGCTGCCGCTGATCTACCAGGCGTCGACGTCCGTGCAGACCGGTTCCCTCGAAGAGGGCTACAAGGTCACCTGGCACTTCGCCACCTACTGGGACGCGCTCGGCGACTACTGGCCGCAGTTCCTGCGCTCGGTGATCTACGCGGGCGCCGCGACGATCCTGTGCCTGCTGCTCGGCTACCCGCTGGCGTACCTCATCGCGTTCCGCGCGGGCCGCTGGCGCAATCTGATCCTCGTCCTGGTGATAGCGCCGTTCTTCACCAGCTTCCTGATCCGCACGCTGGCGTGGAAGACGATCCTCGCCGACGGCGGCCCGGTCGTCGGCGCCCTGAACAACCTGCACCTCCTCGACATCACCAACTGGCTCGGCGCCACCGACGGCGACCGCGTCCTCGCCACCCCGCTCGCGGTGGTCTGCGGCCTCACGTACAACTTCCTGCCGTTCATGATCCTGCCGCTCTACACCTCCCTCGAGCGCATCGACGGCAGGCTGCACGAGGCCGCGGGCGACCTCTACGCCCGGCCCTCCACCACCTTCCGCAAGGTGACGTTCCCGCTGTCCATGCCGGGCGTCGTCTCCGGCACCCTGCTCACCTTCATCCCGGCGGCGGGCGACTACGTGAACGCCGACCTGCTCGGGTCCACCGACACCCGCATGGTCGGCAACGTCATCCAGACGCAGTTCCTGCGCATTCTGGATTACCCGACGGCCGCCGCGCTCTCCTTCATCCTGATGGCCGCGATCCTGTTCATGGTCACGTTCTACATCCGCAAGTCGGGGACGGAGGATCTCGTCTGATGGCCGCGCTCTCCCCGATCTCGAAATTCTTCCGCTGGCTGCGCCGCAATCTCGTCGTCATCGCCGGACTCATCACGCTCGGCTATCTGCTGCTGCCCAATGTCGTCGTCACGGTCTTCTCCTTCAACAAGCCGAAGGGCCGCTTCAATTACTCCTGGCAGGAGTTCTCGACGGACGCCTGGAAGGACCCCTGCGGCGTCGCCGACATGTGCGGTTCGCTCTCGCTGAGCCTGCAGATCGCCTTCTGGGCGACGCTCGGCGCGACCGTGCTCGGCACGATGATCGCCTTCGCGCTCGTGCGCTACCGCTTCCGCGCGCGCGGCGCCGTGAACTCGCTGATCTTCCTGCCCATGGCGATGCCCGAGGTCGTCATGGCCGCCTCGCTGCTCACGCTGTTCCTCAACATGGGCGCCCAGCTGGGCTTCTGGACCGTCCTCATCGCGCACATCATGTTCTGTCTGAGCTTCGTCGTGACGGCCGTGAAGGCGCGCGTGATGTCCATGGACCCGCGTCTGGAACAGGCCGCGCAGGACCTCTACGCCGGGCCCGTGCAGACGTTCCTGCGCGTCACCCTGCCGATCGCCGCGCCCGGCATCGCCGCGGGCGCGCTGCTCGCCTTCGCGCTCTCCTTCGACGACTTCATCATCACGAACTTCAACGCCGGATCGACTGTGACCTTCCCCATGTTCGTCTGGGGATCCGCGCAGCGGGGCACGCCCGTTCAGATCAATGTCATCGGCACGGCGATGTTCCTGATTGCCGTTCTCCTCGTGGTGGCAGGAATGCTCGTCGGAAAGCGCCGCGCCAAGAAATCCCTGTAAGAGCGTAAGAGTAAGAGCCCTGAAGGAGTTGGAAATCATGGCCCCAAGCGCCATGCTGCCCACTTTTGGGGGCAGCGCCCCCAAACCCCACGGCTGGACCACGTCCCTCTCCGAGGCCAAGCCGGTCTCGTTCTGGCTGGACGACCCCGAGAAGCCCGACCCCGAACCCGCCCTCGTCGGCGACGAGCGCTGCGACCTGCTCGTCGTCGGCGGCGGCTACAGCGGCCTGTGGACGGCCCTGATCGCCAAGGAGCGCGACCCCGGCCGTGACGTCGTCCTCGTCGAGGGCCGCGAGATCGGCTGGGCCGCCTCCGGCCGCAACGGCGGCTTCTGCGCCGCCTCCCTCACCCACGGCCTCTCCAACGGCCTCGCCCGCTGGCCGCGGGAGATCGCGAAGCTGGAGGAGCTCGGCGCCCGCAACCTCGACGAGATCGAGGCCGCCGTCGCCCGCTACGCCATCGACTGCGACTTCGAGCGCACCGGCGAGATCGACGTCGCCACCCAGCCCCACCAGCTCGCCGAACTGCACGAGATGTACGAGGAGATGGACGCTCTCGGCCTCGCGGGCGGCGCCGAGCTGCTCGACGCGGACGAGCTGCGCAAGCAGGTCGACTCGCCCACCTTCCTCGGCGGCCTCTACGACCGCGACGGCGTCGCCATGCTGCACCCGGCGAAGCTCGCCTGGGGCCTCAAGCGCGCCTGCCGTGACCTCGGCGTGCGGATCTACGAGCACACCCCGGCCCTCGACCTCGCCTCACCCGGCGCGGGCATGGCGATCCGCACGCCCTACGGCCGGGTCTACGCCCGCCAGGTCGCCCTCGGCACGAACGTCTTCCCGTCCCTGGTCAAGCGCGTCCGGTCGTACACGGTGCCGGTGTACGACTACGCCCTGATGACCGAGCCCCTGAGCGCGGACCAGCTCGCCGCGATCGGCTGGCAGAACCGCCAGGGCCTCGGCGACGCCGCCAACCAGTTCCACTACTTCCGGCTCTCCGCCGACAACCGCATCCTGTGGGGCGGGTACGACGCCATCTACCCGTACGGCGGCAAGGTGCGCGCCGAGTACGACCATCGCCCCGAGACGTACGCGAAGCTCGCGGGCCACTTCTTCACCTGCTTCCCGCAGCTGGAGGGGGTGCGCTTCACACACGCGTGGGGCGGCGCGATCGACACGTGCTCGCGCTTCTCGGCGTTCTTCGGCACGGCGTACGGGGAGCGGGTCGCGTACGCCGCCGGGTACACCGGACTCGGCGTCGGGGCCACGCGGTTCGGCGCCGAGGTGATGCTCGACCTGCTCGCGGGCGAGCGCACGGAGCGCACGCGCCTGGAGATGGTCCGCTCCAAGCCGCTGCCGTTCCCGCCGGAGCCGTTCGCCTGGACCGGCGTGGCGCTGACCAAGTGGTCCCTGGCCCGGGCCGACGAGAACGGCGGGCGCCGCAATGTGTGGCTGCGCGCGATGGACAAGATGGGACTCGGCTTCGACAGCTGACCCGGACGTCCACCGGCGTACGCCGCTCCGCCCCGTGACGCGCTTCACTACCACTCAGTAGCGGAAGCCGCGTAATGATCGCCCCCGAGGCCGCTCTCCCTCGTGACACGCGTATGCGTGACCGACGAGAGGAAGGTTCGCCATGACGGGATCGGGCAGTAAATCGGCGGTCGAGTGGCTGGTGTCGGTGGCGCCGGATCCGGACGCCTGCCGCTGGGAGTGGGAACGCAACCCCCTGGGGGTCGTCCTGCTCCCGGCCGGCCGCCTCTGGGACGTGCTCATCCTGCCCGGCGACCTGGGCTACCCCACCCTCGACGTGCTGGCGCGGGTCGTGGACCAGCCGGGACCCGTGCTCGCCGACTTCGGCGACGCCCGCATGGGCTTCTTCGTGCCCCCGGGCACGGTCGCGCGCTGGCTGGGCACGGGGGTGCGGGGCGCGGGGCGCGGCACCTGGATCGTCGTGCCCTACCCAGGCAGGTCCACCGGCGGGGTGCGCTGGCTGATCCCACCGGACGGCTCCGGGACGCTGGTCGATCCGGCGCTGCTCGAACTGGCGATGCACGAGGCGGCGGCGTCGCTGGCGCGGGCGGAGCGGGTCGCTGAGGGGGGCGGGGCGGCAGGGGGCGCCGAGGGCGGCCGGGACGGCGAGGCCGACGAGGACGTCGAGGGCCGCAGGGGCGGTGAGGACGTCGAGGGCCGCGGAGTCAACGAGTCCGACGAGGTCATCGAGGTCATCGAGGTCAACGAGTCCGACGGGGACGGCGAGAGGTGAGCGGCACACCGCCCCGGTAGTCGCCGGACCCTCGCTGCTCAGCACCGCTGGACACCCCCTGCGTACGGCAGGGGCGGTGCTGCCCGAAGCCTTGACAACGGCATTGGTCTGGACCATCTTGAGCGCGTCCTGCTCTCCAATCCCCCCACCCCCGGAGGCAGTTGTGGACCGCTCACGCTTCCGCACACCCCTGCGCAGATCCGGACTCCTCACCGCGGCCGCCGCACTCGCGCTCGCGGCGTCAGGCCTGCTCGCCGCACCGAGCACGGCGGACTCGGCGTCCCCGGCGGATACGACGCCCCCGACGAAGTCGGCGCGCGCAGAAGCCAAGGCCTCGCCCACCGGCACCAGGGCCCTCCCCGCCCACGCCCTCGTCGGCTATCTGCACACCAGCTTCGCCAACGGCTCGGGCTACACGCGCCTCGCGGACACCCCCGCCAGCTGGGACATCATCGACCTGGCCTTCGGCGAGCCCACGTCCGCCACGTCCGGCGACATCCGCTTCGGCCTCTGCCCGAAGACGGAGTGCCCGAACGTCGAGACGAAGGACGAGTTCAAGGCGGCCATCAAGGCCAAGCAGGCCCAGGGCAAGAAGGTCCAGATCTCCATCGGCGGCCAGAACGGCCAGGTGCAGCTGACCACCACCCAGGCCAGGGACAAGTTCGTCTCGTCCGTCTCCGCGATCATCGACGAGTACGGCCTCGACGGCCTGGACATCGACTTCGAGGGCCACTCGCTCTCGCTCAACGCCAACGACACGGACTTCAAGAACCCCACGACCCCGGTGATCGTGAACCTGATCTCGGCGGTGAAGACCCTGAAGGCGAAGTACGGCCCCGGCTTCACCCTCACCATGGCCCCGGAGACATTCTTCGTGCAGCTGGGCTACCAGCACTACGGCCCCGGCCAGTGGGGCGCCGACCCGCGCGCGGGCGCCTACCTCCCGGTCATCCACGCCCTGCGCGACGACCTCACCCTGCTGCACGTCCAGGACTACAACTCGGGCCCGATCATGGGCCTCGACAACCAGTACCACCAGATGGGCGGCGCGGACTTCCACATCGCCATGACCGACATGCTCCTCACCGGCTTCCCGGTCAAGGGCAACACCGCCAACGTCTTCCCGCCACTGCCCCCCGAGAAGATAGCCATAGGCATGCCCGCCTCGGTCAACGCGGGCAACGGCCACGTCTCCACCACCGAGGTCAACAAGGCCCTGGACTGCCTGACCAAGAACACCAACTGCGGCTCCTACCGCCCTCACGGCAAGTGGCCCGCCCTGCGCGGCCTGATGACCTGGTCCATCAACTGGGACCGCTTCAACAACTGGGAGTTCTCGAAGAACTTCGACAGCTACTTCGGGTGAGGTCCGGCTGGGCCGGTCGCGTCGGCTGCGCCGGAGGGCATCAGTCCGCGGCCGACCCCCGACCGTACCGTGCCGTGCTCGTCACCATCACAAGGAGCAGGATTCCGCTCAGGCACCAGCTGGCGAGGACGTCGATCGGCCAGTGGTAGCCCCTGTGGACCAGGCCGTAGCCGACGCCGAGGTTCAGGAGGGTGCAGGTGAGGAGGAGGGTGCGGCGGGTGCGGGGGTGGGTGAGGTGGGGGAGCAGGAGGAGGGTGGCGGCGCCGTAGGCGACGGCGGCTGTGGCGGTGTGGCCCGAGGGGTAGTAGCCGCTGCCTTCCATGCCGGGAGGGCCGGTGCGGTTGACGGCCAGTTTCAGGGGGACCACGAGGAGGGGGACCGCCATCATCGTGAGGACGGCGGTGAGGGGCGGTGACCACCAGAGGACGGCGCCGGTTCGGTGGGTCCGCCAGGCGGTGTACGCGGCGACGAGGGCGAGGACCGGCACGGCGACCGTCATGTTGCCCAGATCCGCGAGGAGTTCGGCGAGCCCTTGGGGCGGCGGTCCGTCGGCGAGGGCGCGGCCGACGCGCTCGTCGAGGCGGCGCAGCGGGCCGTCAGCGGCCACCTGCCAGGTGAACAGCGCGAAGAGGAGGCCGAGTGCGAGGCCGAGGAGGAGACAAGTGGTCGGCCGCCCCGGAACAGGGGGGGTAGTTCCGAGGCGGCCGAGCTGACCGGGCTGCCGCACGCCCCGGGGGGTTTGGGGCGGGCGGCCATCCGATCGGTGAGGAGTTCCGGAGCCATAGGCTCCAGGTGTGCGCGCGAAGGCACGCCCAGGGCGGGGCTGGGGAGGCTCCGACCCGGTGTCGCCCGCGGTTTCCCGTGGGCGGGGTGTTTCTCTCATCTGCGGAAACCGTACGTCAGGAGGAAGAGGGCCAACAGGCGGAACGGTATCCCGACATGGGGCTCCCACACGTTCTTCACAGGCCCTGACCGTCACTCCTGGCCACAGCTCCCACACGGTGTGAGGTCGGCACATGTCAGGGGTGGTTCCGCGCCGTCCGGAGCCGGATCCGGGGCCGGGTACGTCACCGACGTACCCGGCCGAAACGGATCAGATCTCGGCGAACGCCGCCTCGATGATGTCCATGCCCTCGGACAGGAGCTCGTCGCCGATCACCAGCGGCGGCAGGAAGCGCAGCACGTTGCCGTAGGTGCCGCAGGTCAGGACCAGCAGGCCCTGGGCGTGGCAGGCCTTGGCGAGCGCGCCGGCCGCCTCGGGGTTCGGCTCCTTGGTCGCGCGGTCCTTGACCAGCTCGATCGCGATCATGGCGCCGCGGCCGCGGATGTCGCCGACGACGTCGTACTTCTCCGCGATCGCGGTCAGCCGGGCCTTCATGGTGGACTCGATCTTCTTCGCCTTGGCGTTGAGGTCGAGCTCCTTCATCGTCTCGATGGCGCCGAGCGCGGCGGCGCAGGCCACCGGGTTGCCGCCGTAGGTGCCGCCGAGGCCGCCCGCGTGCGCGGCGTCCATGATCTCGGCGCGGCCGGTGACGGCGGCGAGCGGCAGGCCGCCCGCGATGCCCTTGGCCGTCGTGATCAGGTCCGGGACGACGCCCTCGTGCTCGCAGGCGAACCACTGGCCGGTGCGGCAGAAGCCCGACTGGATCTCGTCCGCCACGAACACGATGCCGTTGTCGGTGGCGAACTTGCTGATCGCGGGCAGGAAGCCGGCCGCCGGCTCGATGAAGCCGCCCTCGCCGAGCACCGGCTCGATGATGATCGCGGCGACGTTCTCCGCGCCGACCTGCTTGGAGATCTGGTCGATGGCCTGGGCGGCGGCCTCGGGACCCGCGTTCTCAGGCCCGGTCGGCCAGCGGTAGCCGTAGGCCACCGGGACGCGGTAGACCTCGGGCGCGAACGGGCCGAAGCCGTTCTTGTACGGCATGTTCTTCGCCGTCAGCGCCATCGTGAGGTTGGTACGGCCGTGGTAGCCGTGGTCGAAGACGACGACGGCCTGGCGCTTGGTGTACGCGCGGGCGATCTTGACGGCGTTCTCGACGGCCTCGGCGCCCGAGTTGAACAGGGCGGACTTCTTGGCGTGGTCACCCGGCGTCAGCTCGGCCAGGGCCTCGGCCACGGCCACGTAGCTCTCGTACGGCGTGACCATGAAACAGGTGTGGGTGAAGTCCTGCAGCTGGGCGGAGGCGCGGCGTACGACGGCCTCGGCGGAGGCGCCGACGCTCGTCACGGCGATGCCGGAACCGAAGTCGATCAGCCGGTTGCCGTCGACGTCCTCGATGATGCCGCCGCCGGCGCGCGCCGCGAAGACGGGCAGCACGGAGCCCACGCCGCCCGCGACCGCGGCGGTACGGCGGGCCTGCAGCTCCTGGGACTTCGGCCCGGGGATGGCGGTGACGACGCGGCGCTCCTGGGGAAGGTCGGTCATGAGGGCTCCTGGGGGTGGGTCGTGCGGACGCGTGCGACGCGCGCCTTCTCCGACGCTCGTCTTTCGGACGCTTCTGGCTTTTCTCCGCAGGTTAGGGGCGGGCAAGGGGGTCGGGCATGCTCCACGGGGGAGATGTTGGGCGTGGCGGTTGTCCGCAGTGGACATACCGGTGAACAGGGGCGTGTCGCGGCCGGCGGCACCGGATATGTCCCCTGCGGGTCCCTCACGGACACATGGACCCGGTGGCGCGTTCGGCGCGCACGCCGCCTAACTGCGGGGCGCGGGCACTAGATTGAGCCGCGAACCACCGTGAACCACTGGACAGGGCAGGTCAGGGGGCAAGGGCCATGACTTCCGACGGCACGCACGACGCTCGCGGTACGCACGCCACGCCGGTGCCGCGTCCGGCGCCGCGACCCGTGTCGCCGCAAGGTGCCGGGAGCGACGTCGAGCGCGCCATCAGCGAGGCCGGGCGCGCCACGGGCGACCCCGGACGCGCCGGGAACGGCGTGGCGCCGCGTGCGGGGAAGGGCGGTGGGCGCGCCGGGAAGGGGGGCGCGCACGCCGGGAGCGGTGGCGGGAGCGGCGGGGCGCATGACGCGCACGCCGCGCGTTCCGGGACCAGTGGTGCCGGGCACGCCGGGCGCACTGCCGCGCCCACCGGGAGCGGCGGCGGCACGCACGCCCTTCCGCCCCGGCCCACCCGCGCACCGGGCGCGCCGGCCCTCACCGAGGGCGAGGAGTTCCTCGCCTGGCTGCGCACGCCCCGACCCGCGACCGTCCCCGGAGTCTGGCGGTTCGGGCACCGGCCGCGGCCCGAGCAGGAGCCGGAGGTCGTCCCGACCCGGCAGCTCCTCAGCGGCGCGGTGATCGCGTTTCTGGTGGGCTGGCTCGTCTGGTCGCTGCTCTGGAACGGCTACCTGGGCGGCTGGTGGGTCGTCCCCCTTGAGCTGTTCCTGCCCGACGCCTGGATCTACACCGGCGACAGCGTCGGCAACGCCATCGTCTGGAACTCGTACTACACCGTCATCGCCCTCGGCATCATGATCGCCGTCGGCCGGGTCGGCCGCTGGGCCGAGGTCTGGCGCCGCTTCGTCGCCCCCCGCCTCAAGCGCCCCGCGCCCGCCGCCCCGCCGCCCCCGCCCGGGGAGGACCCCGCCGAGTGGCCGAAGCTCCGCGCGGGCGGGGCGGGGGCCGCCGCCGACCGGCTCGCCGCCGAGGCCCGCGCGGGTCGCATGCGGGACATCGACGTCGCCCGGATCGCCCGCGCCTGGCGCTCCGTGCGGTCCGGCAACAGCCCGCTCGCGACCTTCACCGACGCCGTCGTCCGCGACGGTGCCGCCGCCTGCCCGCACCCCTCCGGCGACCGCGACCTGCCCGCACGGGCCGCCCGCCACGACCTCGCCACCGCGCAGGTGCGCATCGGCACGACGGTGGACGACCCCCGCAACCCGTACGCCTACCGGGGCACCGGCCTCGCGCTCGGCCCCGACCTGATCGGCACCTCCCTGCTCGCCGTCGGGCCCGCCGGGTCCGGCAAGACCGGCACCGTCGTGTGGCCGCTCGCCGAGGCGCTGTGCCTGCAGGCACTCGCCGGACGCGCCGCGGTCGTCGTCGTGGGCGCGGCGGGCGCGGGGCTCGGACCCGGCGACGACTACGACGTGGTGGTGCGGATCGGCCACCCGGACTCCGTGTACGACCTCGACCTCTACGGCGGTACGACCGACCCCGACGAGGCCGCCGCCGTGCTCGCCGAGGCGCTGGTCGGCGACCTCGTCGACCCGCACCCCGGGGCCGACAGCCGCCGCTCCACCACCGTCCTCGCCCAGCTCCTCGGCCCGTTCCACGCGGTCCACGGCCGGTTCCCCGCCGTACCGGAGCTGCGGGCCCTGCTCGACGGCGTGCCCGGCCCCCTCGACGCCCTCCGCAAGGCACTCCAGGACGCCGGGCAGGAGGTCATGTTGCGCGAACTCGACGCCCGCGAGCGGCAGCTGGGGCACCCCGGCGACCCCGGCGCGATCCTCGCCGACCGCATCGCGCTGCTCGACCGGCCCGCGTTCGCCGCGTTCTTCGACACCTCGGGCCAGACCACGCCCTTCTCGCTGCGCGCCCTCGACCACCCGGTGCGGGTCCGCATCGACCTGCCCGAGCGCGGGCACGCGGACGCCTCGCGGATCCTGGCGCGGCTCGTGCTCGCGCAGTTCACCGCGTCCGCCGCCGTACGCGACGACCGCTCCCTCTTCGCCTGCCTGGTCCTCGACGACGCCACCGGCACGGTGACGCCGGAGGCGGTGCGCCGCATCCAGCGGCTGCGGTCCGCGAACGCGGGGGTCGTCATGACGCTCCGTACGCTGGACGACGCCCCTCGGCCGCTGCGCACGCCCCTGCTCGGTGCCGTCGGCTGCCGCATGGCCCTCTCCGGGCTCACCCCCTGGGACGGGCAGGACTTCGCGGAGGTCTGGGGCAAGGAGTGGACGGAGGCGCGCGACGTCACCGACCGCCAGATCATCGCCGAGACCCCCGCCGGGAAGGCCGTCCACGTCCTGCGCCGCGTCATCACCGGCCAGGCACCCACCGCCCGCGCGGTCACCGTCCGCCAGGTCGAACGCGAACGCTGGTCGGCCTCGGAACTGGCCCACGCGGTGCCCCCGGGCCACGCGGTGCTTTCGCTGACGGATGTGCGGGGGGAGCACGCGCCGCCGTTGTTGGTGGATCTGCGGGGGTGAGTGTTCCGCGTCCGCTGGGAGCTGGGATCGCGGGCGGGTCGGGCAGGCCGGATGGGTCGGACGGCCTGTGGGGTTGAATCCGGTGCGCCCCCGCCGCCCCCGTTCCCCGTGGACTCGACAGCTCGCTCCAGCGGACCCGCGGCCCCCGCCCACCCCGGCGCGATCAGGGCGCGAGGTGGGGGCGCGCGAAAGTGCTTGCGCGCCCAGGGCGTGCGGCAAAGGGCGCCAGCTATACCCCGCAAGCCGCCCGGGGCGACCATACGGTAAGGCAGAATCGACAGCAGTCGTCATACGCGACGGCCAAAAGATCAACTAATGAGCTCGCGTCGGCCCGGCCCGGCGTACGGCTCACCGGCACCCGCCCGCACAACACCCGCACCCGCCCGCAGGACCAGCCTCCGCACCCGCCCGCAGCACCCGCGTCCGCCTCCGCGCCGCCCCCGTCCGCGGTCCCGCCGACCGGACTCCGCCGCCGTACGCCCTGAAGGTCCCATGCCGCCCACGCTCGCCTCGCTCGTCCACCACTCCGCGCTCAAGCTCACCGTGCGCGCGGGTGAGGACCGCCTGGACACCCCCGTGCGCTGGGCCCACGTCAGCGAGCTCGCCGACCCCGTGCCGTACATGGAGGGCGGCGAGCTGCTCCTGATCACCGCGCTGAAGCTGGACGCGGAGGACCCGGACACCATGCGGCGCTACGTGAAGCGGCTCGTCGGCGCGGGCGTCGTCGGCCTCGGCTTCGCGGTCGGCGTGAACTACCCCGACATCCCCGACGCGCTGGTCGAGGCCGCCCGCGCGGAGGAGCTGCCGCTCATCGAGGTGCCGCGCCGCACCCCCTTCCTCGCCATCAGCAAGGCCGTGTCGGCCGCCATCGCCGCCGACCAGTACCGCGCCGTCACCGCGGGCTTCGCCGCCCAGCGCGAGCTGACCAAGCAGGCACTCGGCGACGGCGCGCAGGGGCTGCTCGGCGCGCTCGCCGGTCAGGTCGACGGCTGGGCCGCGCTGTACGACGCCTCGGGCGCCGTCGTCGCCACCGCGCCCGAGTGGGCCGCACGCCGCGCCGCCCGGCTCACCCCCGACGTCGAGCGGCTGCGGGAGCGGCCCGCGCCCGCCAGCCTCGTCGTGGCCGGGGCCGACGACCGGGTCGAGCTGCACACCCTCGGCACCGGGCGGCGGCCCCGGGCGGCGCTCGCCGTCGGCACGGCCTCCACCCTCGGCACCGCCGAGCGGTACGCGGTGCACTCCGCCATCGCCCTCCTCACCCTCACCACCGAACGGTCCCGATCCCTCCAGGACGCGGAGGCCAGGATCGGCTCCGCCGTGCTGCGGATGCTGCTCGCCGGGGAGCCGGACCACGCCCGCGCGGTTGCCGGCGATCTGTACGGCGGGCTGCTCGACGCGCCGTTCCGGCTGGTCGTCGCCGAGTCGGCCGGGCCCGCGGAGGCGGCGGGCGAGGCGGCCGGGGCGGCCGAGGGGGCCTGGTCGGCGGAGCTGGTCGACGCCGTCGAGTCGGCGGCGGCGCGGTTCGGGGAGGCGCTGCTCGTCGTGCCCTACGGGGAGCGGCTCGTCCTCCTTGTCGCCGACGGCGGAGCCGCGCACCTCGCCACCGTCGAGTACGCCGCGCTCCTCGACGCCCGTCGGGCCGAGGGGCGGGAGCCGGCCGAGGAGCCCGGGCCGCTCATGGGGCTCTCGGCGCCCGCCGGGCCCATCGCCGCCGCGCCCGCCTACAAGCAGGCCGAGCAGGCGCTGTCCGTCGCCCGGCGGCGCGGGCGGTCCCTCGTGGAGCACGAGGAGCTGGCCGCGGGGTCGGTCCTGCCGTTGCTCGCGGACGACGCGGTGCGGGCGTTCGCGGACGGGTTGCTGCGGGCGCTGCGCGAGCACGATGCCACCGGGCGGGGGGATCTTGTCGCCTCGCTGCGGGCGTGGTTGTCGCGGCACGGGCAGTGGGATGCCGCTGCCGCCGACCTCGGGGTGCATCGGCACACGCTGCGCTACCGCATGCGGCGGGTCGAGGAGATCCTCGGACGCTCCCTGGACGACCCGGACGTCCGGATGGAGCTGTGGCTGTCGCTGAAGGCGACTTCGGCGGCGGGGGAGTAAGGCGGTTCCCTCGCGGGGCGCCCCAGTCCCGCCCCTTCTCCGATCCCAGGGCTCCGCCCCTGGACCCCAGGGGTGGGTGCCCCGTTGCCCTGGGCCGGGGGCGCCCTCGATCGGCGCTCCGCGCCTCGTCCTCAATCGCCGGACGGGCTGAAATATCCCCGGGGCGGGCCGGAGAGGTACCGGAAGGCTGGGAGAGGTACCGCGGGGCTGATGGTGCCGGGCTGTTGCTCAGCAGAGTGCAGGTTTGGGCGGGTGGGTGGGAAAGAGCCCGTCCGGCGATTGAGGACGAGCGCGGAGCGCGATCGGGGGTGCCCCTGTCAAGGCCGCCCTGACATTCCGGCGCGCCAGGCCTCCCCACTACGCCGAGTCGGACAAGCCCCGCGAGAAAGCCGCGCCCCTACGGTGGGACCCGTACCCCCGAAGACGAACGAACCTCCGCGGAAGGGCCGGGATTCTCATGACTTCCATCCACGCCTTCTGGCTCGCCGGTCGCCAGACCACCGGTGAGACCACGCTCGACGTCACCTCGCCCTGGGACGGGCGCCTCGTCGGCAAGGCGGCCGTGCCCACCGACGCACAGGTGGAGGAGGCCGTCGCGGCCGCCCACGCCGTGCGCGACGAGTTCGCCGCGACCCCGGCGCACGTCCGCGCCGCCGCCCTCGACCACGTGAGCCGCCGCCTCGTCGAGCGCACCGAGGAGATCGCGCAGCTGATCTCCGCCGAGAACGGCAAGCCGATCAAGTGGGCGCGCGGCGAGGTGGGCCGCGCCGTCTCCGTGTTCCGCTTCGCCGCGGAGGAGGCCCGCCGGTTCAACGGCGGCGAGGCCCAGCGCCTGGACACCGACGCCGGCGGCCAGGGCCGCCTCGCCTTCACCCGCCGCTTCTCCAAGGGCGTCGTCCTCGGCATCGCGCCGTTCAACTTCCCGCTGAACCTCTGCGCCCACAAGGTCGCCCCGGCGATCGCCGTCGGCACGCCGATCATCCTGAAGCCCGCCCCGGCGACCCCGCTTTCGGGCCTGCTGATCGGCGAGCTGCTCGCCGAGACCGACCTGCCCGCGGGCTCGTGGTCGGTGCTTCCGGTCGCGAACGACAAGATGCCCGCGCTCGTCCAGGACGAGCGGCTTCCGGTCGTCTCCTTCACCGGCTCCGAGAAGGTCGGTTACGCGATCATGGACTCGGTGCCGCGCAAGCACTGCACCCTGGAGCTCGGCGGCAACGGCGCCGCGGTCGTCCTCGGCGACTTCTCCACCGAGGCCGACCTCGACTGGGTGGCCGCGCGCGTCGCGACCTTCTCCAACTACCAGGGCGGCCAGTCCTGCATCTCCGTGCAGCGGGTGATCGCGGACGCTTCGGTGTACGACCGGCTCCTTCCGAAGATCGTCGAGGCGGTCGAGGGCCAGGTCACCGGCGACCCGTCCGACCCGAAGACCGACGTGGGCCCGCTCGTCAACGAGGACGCGGCCAAGCGCGTGGAGTCCTGGGTCGACGAGGCCGTGGGGGCCGGCGCCCAGCTCCTGACAGGCGGCAAGCGCGACGGCGCCACATACGCGCCGACCGTCCTCGCCGACGTACCGGCCGACGTCACGATCGCCTGCGAGGAGGTCTTCGGCCCCGTCATGACGGTGACCAAGGTCGACGGCGAGCAGGCCGCGTACGACGCCGTCAACGACTCCAAGTACGGCCTCCAGGCGGGCGTGTTCACCCACGACCTGCAGGCCGCCTTCCGCGCCCACCGCGCCCTGGAGGTCGGCGGCGTCGTCATCGGCGACGCGCCCTCCTACCGCGCCGACCAGATGCCCTACGGCGGCGTGAAGCAGTCCGGTGTCGGCCGCGAGGGCGTCCGCTTCGCCATGGACGACTACACGTACGAGCGCGTGATGGTCCTGACGGGGATCGAGCTGTAGCCACCCGTTCCACCCGTCCCACCCGGAGAACGGCCGGAGCCCGCTGTGCGGGGGCTCCGGCCGTTCTTGCGCGTTCGCTGCGCGAGGGCTGGTGAGAATGCCCGGAATCGGGTACCAACGATCGAGTAGCACCGGTGAGTAACCATGATCCGGTTCTGTCCGGTCCAAGATCGGCTGATCGGTCCCGACCCCCGACTCGCGGCGAGGTGAGCCTCTTGTCCGCACCACACTCCACAGAGCCCAAGGTTTCCGAACGTGAGGCCAGGCAGGTCGCCGAGGCCGCCCGCGAGCAGGACTGGCGCAAGCCCAGCTTCGCCAAGGAGCTGTTCCTGGGGCGCTTCCGGCTCGACCTGATCCACCCGCACCCGCTGCCCACCGACGAGGCGGTCAAGCGCGGTGAGGAGTTCCTGGCCAAACTGCGCGACTTCTGCGAG
Source organism: Streptomyces sp. NPDC127108 (assembly GCF_042677545.1). Taxonomy (NCBI): domain Bacteria; kingdom Bacillati; phylum Actinomycetota; class Actinomycetes; order Kitasatosporales; family Streptomycetaceae; genus Streptomyces; species Streptomyces sp. NPDC127108. Next base: position 267,971 of record NZ_JBHXTE010000004.1, read on the forward strand.
ACGAAGATCGACCCGGCCCGCATCGAGCGCGAGGCGCAGATCCCGGACGAGGTGGTCAACGGCCTCAAGGAGCTCGGCGCGCTCGGCATGAAGATCGACACCAAGTACGGCGGGCTCGGCCTCACGCAGGTGTACTACAACAAGGCGCTCGCGCTCGTCGGCTCCGCCAACCCCGCGATCGGCGCGCTGCTCTCCGCCCATCAGTCGATCGGCGTACCGCAGCCCCTGAAGCTGTTCGGCACCCAGGAGCAGCGGGACGCGTTCCTGCCGCGCTGCGCCCGCACGGACATCTCCGCGTTCCTGCTCACCGAGCCGGACGTGGGCTCCGACCCGGCCCGCCTCGCCACGTCCGCCGTTCCCGACGGGGACACTTACGTCCTGGACGGCGTGAAGCTGTGGACCACCAACGGCGTGGTCGCCGATCTCCTCGTCGTGATGGCACGGGTGCCCAGGTCCGAGGGGCACAAGGGCGGGATCACGGCCTTCGTCGTCGAGGCCGCGTCCCCGGGCGTCACCGTCGAGAACCGCAACGCGTTCATGGGGCTGCGCGGCCTGGAGAACGGCGTCACCCGCTTCCACCAGGTGCGCGTCCCCGCCGCCAACCGCATCGGCCCCGAGGGCGCGGGCCTGAAGATCGCCCTCACCACCCTCAACACCGGCCGCCTCTCGCTGCCCGCGATGTGCGTCGGCGCGGGCAAGTGGTGCCTGAAGATCGCCCGCGAGTGGTCGGCCGCGCGCGAGCAGTGGGGCAAGCCCGTCGCGTACCACGAGGCCGTCGGCTCGAAGATCTCCTTCATCGCCGCGACCACCTTCGCCCTGGAGGCCGTCCTCGACCTGTCCTCGCAGATGGCCGACGAGGACCGCAACGACATCCGCATCGAGGCCGCCCTCGCCAAGCTGTACGGCTCCGAGATGGCCTGTCTGATGGCCGACGAGCTGGTCCAGATCCGCGGCGGCCGCGGCTTCGAGACCGCCGAGTCCCTCGCCGCGCGCGGCGAACGGGCCGTGCCCGCCGAGCAGATCCTGCGCGACCTGCGCATCAACCGGATCTTCGAGGGCTCCACGGAGATCATGCACCTGCTGATCGCCCGCGAGGCCGTCGACGCCCACCTGAAGGTCGCCGGGGACCTGATCGACCCGGAGAAGACCCTCTCCGACAAGGCCCGCGCGGGCGCCGCCGCGGGCGCCTTCTACGCCCGCTGGCTGCCCAAGCTCGTCGCCGGACCCGGTCAGCTCCCGCGCACGTACGCCGACTTCCATCCGCCGGGGCACGCCGACCTCGGGACCCATCTGCGCTACGTCGAGCGCTCGGCCCGCAAGCTGGCCCGCTCCACCTTCTACGCCATGTCCCGGTGGCAGGGGCGGATGGAGACCAAGCAGGGCTTCCTCGGGCGGATCGTCGACATCGGCGCGGAGCTGTTCGCGATGAGCGCGGCCTGCGTACGCGCCGAGCTCCTGCGCACCTCGCAGGATCACGGCCGTGAGGCCTACCAGCTCGCCGACACCTTCTGCCGCCAGGCCCGCATCCGCGTCGACGAGCTCTTCGGCCGTCTGTGGACCAACACCGACGACCTGGACCACAGGGTCGTCAAGGGTGTCCTCTCGGGTACGTACACCTGGCTGGAGCAGGGTGTCATCGACCCCAGCGGGGACGGGCCCTGGATCGCGGACGCGACGCCGGGCGCGACCACGCGGGAGAACGTCCACCGTCCTATCCGCTGACGCACCGGGCGGTCCTTCGCGGGGCGCCCCAGACCCGCCCCTTCACCGAAACTGGGGCTCCGCCCCAGACCCCGCTCCTCAAACGCCGGAGGGGCTGAAAACTACCGGCACATACCCAGCCCGCCCCGGCAGATCTCAGCCCGTCCGGCGTTTGAGGACGAGGCGCGAAGCGCCGATTCGGCGGGGGTCTGTCCCACCCGCCCTGGACCCCCACCCCCGGGGTCCAGGGGCGGAGCCCCGGTTTCGGAGAAGGGGCGGGACTGGGGCGCCCCGCGAGGAACCCCCGCCGCCGCGAGCCGAGAGGCGCTGTCGGATCCGGGGCCGGGTACGGCCACAATGGGGGGCATGAGCGAAAGCCCTGCCCCCCTCGCCGACCCGCACCTCGTCTTCGACCCCGTCGGGACCGACGGCCCGAGGGACGTCGTCGTCCTCGGCTCCACGGGTTCGATCGGCACCCAGGCCATCGACCTGGTGCTGCGCAACCCCGGCCGCTTCCGCGTCACGGCCCTCTCCGCCGCGGGCGGCCGCGTAGGCCTCCTCGCCGAGCAGGCGAGGCAGCTGCGGGTGCGGACCGTCGCGGTCGCCCGCGAGGACGTCGTACCGGCGCTGCGCGAGGCACTGCGCGAGCAGTACGGAGCCGGGGAGCCGCTGCCCGAGATCGTCGCGGGCCCGGACGCGGCGACGCAGCTCGCCGCCACCGACGCGTCCCACTGCCACACGGTGCTCAACGGCATCACCGGCTCCATCGGCCTCGCGCCCACCCTCGCCGCCCTGGAGGCGGGCCACACGCTCGCGCTCGCCAACAAGGAGTCGCTGATTGTCGGCGGCCCGCTGGTCAAGGCGCTCGCCAAGCCCGGCCAGATCATCCCGGTCGACTCCGAGCATGCCGCGCTGTTCCAGGCGCTCGCCGCGGGCACCCGTGCCGACGTCCGCAAGCTCGTCGTGACCGCGTCCGGCGGTCCCTTCCGGGGCCGGACCAAGGCCGATCTGGCGCACGTCACCCCCGAGGAGGCACTCGCGCACCCCACCTGGGCCATGGGGCCGGTCATCACGGTGAACTCCGCGACGCTGGTCAACAAGGGCCTGGAGGTCATCGAGGCCCACCTCCTGTACGACATCCCCTTCGACCGCATCGAGGTCGTCGTGCACCCCCAGTCGTACGTGCACTCCATGGTCGAGTACGCCGACGGCTCCACCATCGCCCAGGCCACCCCGCCCGACATGCGCGGCCCCATCGCCATCGGGCTCGGCTGGCCCGAGCGGGTCCCGGACGCGGCCCCCGCGTTCGACTGGTCGCGGGCCTCGACCTGGGAGTTCTTCCCGCTCGACACCGAGGCGTTCCCCTCGGTCGGGCTCGCCCGGCACGTCGGGGAGCTCGCGGGCACGGCCCCGGCGGTGTTCAATGCCGCCAACGAGGAGTGCGTGGACGCCTTCCTGGCGGGCGCGCTGCCCTTCAACGGCATCATGGAGACCGTGACCCAGGTCGTCGCCGAACACGGCACACCGAGCGCGGGAACCTCGCTCACCGTGGCGGACGTCCTCGAAGCGGAGACCTGGGCGCGCGCCCGGGCCCGTGAACTGACGGCCACGACCACCTCGTCGGCGACGACGGGGAACCAGACCACCGCGGAGGCCCGTGCATGACGACCTTGATGATGATCCTCGGGATAGTCGTCTTCGTGATCGGGCTGCTGTTCTCGATCGCCTGGCACGAGCTGGGCCACCTGTCGACCGCGAAGATGTTCGGCATCCGGGTGCCCCAGTACATGGTCGGCTTCGGCCCGACGCTGTTCTCGCGCAAGAAGGGCGACACCGAGTACGGCATCAAGGCCATCCCGCTCGGCGGCTACATCCGCATGATCGGCATGTTCCCGCCCGGTCCGGACGGGAAGATAGAGGCACGCTCCACCTCGCCCTGGCGCGGCATGATCGAGGACGCCCGCTCCGCGGCCTTCGAGGAGCTCAAGCCGGGCGACGAGAGCCGCCTGTTCTACACGCGCAAGCCCTGGAAGCGCGTGATCGTGATGTTCGCCGGGCCGTTCATGAACCTGATCCTGGCCGTCGTGATCTTCCTCGGCGTGATGATGACCTTCGGCATCAGTACGCAGACGACGTCGGTCGGCAAGGTCTCCGACTGCGTCATCGAGGCCAGCCAGAACCGCAACACCTGCGCGAAGGGCGACAAGCCCGCCCCCGCCAAGGCCGCGGGCCTCAAGGCGGGCGACAAGATCGTCGCCTTCCAGGGCAAGGACGTGGGCGACTGGTCGGCCCTCCAGTCGAAGATCCGCGAGACCGTCGGTCCCGCGACGCTCACCGTCGAGCGGGACGGCAAGCGCCTCGACCTGCACGCCAACCTGATCAAGAACCAGGTCAGCAAGACCGACGGCGACGGCGGCTACGTCGAGGGCAAGTACGTCTACGCCGGGTTCCTCGGCTTCACGCCCGCCTCCGGCATCGTCCAGCAGTCCTTCGGCCAGTCCGTGGACCGCATGGGCAACATGATGGAGAACGGCGTCGAGTCCATCGTGGCGCTGCCCTCGAAGATCCCCGACCTGTGGGACGCGGCCTTCGGCGACGGCGACCGCAAGCAGGACTCGCCCATGGGCGTCGTCGGCGCGGCCCGCGTCGGCGGTGAGGTGTTCACCCTGGACATCCCGCCGGAGAACCAGATCGCGATGATGCTGTTCCTGCTCGCGGGCTTCAATCTCTCCCTGTTCCTGTTCAACATGTTGCCGCTGTTGCCGCTGGACGGTGGGCACATCGCGGGTGCACTGTGGGAGTCGCTGCGCCGCAACGTGGCGAAGGTGTTCCGGCGGCCGGACCCCGGCCCCTTCGACGTGGCGAAGCTGATGCCCGTCGCCTACGTGGTCGCCGGCATCTTCATCTGCTTCACCATTCTGGTGCTCATCGCGGATGTGGTTAACCCGGTGAGAATTTCCTAGACACGCGATGTTTGCGGCGGTCGGGCACCATGTGTGTCCGGCCGCCGCAGTGTGTGCGAGGCCGCCCGCCAATGGGTGGACATCAGGGCGGGATGTGCTTGAGGCCTGTGGGGTGCCGTAACCTCGAACCCGCGAATGAGCGATGTAGTTGCGAAGCCGCGATTGTGTGGCGGAGCCGCGAAGCCCGGTGCCCGCCGAACTCGGGACCTTGATCCACATTTTGGGGATGCACGCCAGATGACTGCCGTTTCTCTCGGAATCCCGTCCGTACCGACCAAGCTCGCCGACCGCCGGGTCAGCCGCAAGATCCAGGTCGGTTCGGTGGCTGTCGGCGGGGACGCGCCCGTGTCGGTGCAGTCGATGACGACGACGCGTACGTCGGACATCGGGGCGACGCTGCAGCAGATCGCCGAGCTGACGGCGTCCGGGTGCCAGATCGTACGGGTGGCGTGCCCCACGCAGGACGACGCGGACGCGCTCGCCACGATCGCCCGCAAGTCGCAGATCCCGGTGATCGCCGACATCCACTTCCAGCCGAAGTACGTGTTCGCGGCGATCGACGCCGGGTGCGCGGCGGTGCGGGTGAACCCCGGCAACATCAAGCAGTTCGACGACAAGGTCAAGGAGATCGCGCGGGCCGCGGGTGACGCGGGTACGCCGATCCGCATCGGCGTCAACGCGGGTTCCCTGGACGCACGCCTCCTGAAGAAGTATGGCAAGGCGACCCCCGAGGCGCTCGTCGAGTCCGCCCTCTGGGAGGCGTCCCTCTTCGAGGAGCACGGCTTCCAGGACATCAAGATCTCGGTCAAGCACAACGACCCCGTGGTCATGGTCAACGCCTACCGGCAGCTCGCCGCCGCCTGCGACTACCCCCTGCACCTCGGCGTGACCGAGGCGGGCCCCGCTTTCCAGGGCACGATCAAGTCGGCCGTCGCCTTCGGCGCGCTCCTCTCCGAGGGCATCGGCGACACGATCCGCGTCTCCCTCTCCGCACCGCCCGCGGAGGAGGTCAAGGTCGGCATGCAGATCCTGGAGTCCCTGAACCTCAAGCAGCGCCGCCTGGAGATCGTCTCCTGCCCGTCCTGCGGCCGCGCCCAGGTCGACGTCTACAAGCTCGCCGAAGAGGTCACCGCGGGCCTGGACGGCATGGAGGTCCCGCTCCGCGTCGCCGTCATGGGCTGCGTCGTGAACGGCCCCGGCGAGGCCCGCGAGGCCGACCTCGGCGTCGCCTCCGGCAACGGCAAGGGCCAGATCTTCGTCAAGGGCGAGGTCATCAAGACCGTCCCCGAGTCCAAGATCGTCGAGACCCTCATCGAAGAGGCCCTCAAGATCGCCGAACAGATGGAGAAGGACGGCGTGATGTCGGGCGAGCCTTCGGTCACGATCAGCTAGTTCTGGCCCCTGGGCCTTGTGCGGGGTGCCCTCCGGGGCGGGTGGCTCGGCGTGCGTCGGCGGCTGGCCCGCCGCGCGGGGGTTCCCGCCCGCTGGCGCGGCCGGATTTGCTCCCACCCGCCCACCCGTGGCTGTGGGGCTCGGGGTGACCGGGGTGGGGAGTGGTGCCCCGGAGCTGTGGTTCGGGTGGGTTGTGTGCGGCGGATGGCCTGGGGTGCGTCGGCGGCTGTCCCGCCGTGGGGGTGCCGCCGCTGGCGCGGCGGAATTCCCCCCACCCGCCCACCCGTGGCTGTGGGACGTGCAGTGACCGGGGTTGGGCGCGGAGCACCTGGGACGGTGGTTCGGGTCGGTCATGTGCGGCAGGTGACTCGCGGTGCGTCGGCGGCTGGCCCGCCGTGAGTGCGCCGCCGCTGGCGCGGCGTGATTGCGCGCACCCGCCCACCCATGACCGTGCGGGACGCGACGCGCCCCACCGCCACCCACCCGTGCCGTTGCACCGAGCTGGACAGCTCCCGC
>NZ_JBHXTE010000004.1:274640-292083 GCF_042677545.1 Streptomyces sp. NPDC127108
GCCCACCTGTGGCGTTCCCCGGGCTGCGTAGCTCCCGCCCACCTGTGGCGTTCCCCGGGCTGCGTAGCTCCCGCCCACCTGTGGCGTTCCCCGGGCTGCGTAGCTCCCGCCCACCTGTGGCGTTCCCCGGGCTCCGTAGCCCCCGACCACCTGCGCCGTTCCCCTGGGCTGCATGGCTTCCCGCCCACCCGCGACGTTCCTCCGGGCTCTACAGCCCCCCGTCCCGACCCACTACCAGCGCCCCGGCGGCTCCCCCGGGCCCCACCTGTACGGGTGGGCGGGTGGGGAGGCGCCGCTTAGCGGCGGCGCGGCCGGGTGGCCGCCACCGCGCTCGTCCGGCTGATGGACGGCGGGGTGAACGGCGGGACCGGTGAGGTCGGGGTGGCCAGGAGGAAGTCGCGTTCGAAGGACTCCCCGTTGAGCTGCACGTTCGCGGTTCCACCGGCGCACCGTCTTGACAGCTCCGATGTATGGCAGGACCTTGTTCGGGAGCACGGCCTGAAGAAGCGTTCTCTCGCGGCACTTTTGTTTATTGCGCGTCCGGCTCCATGGTGATTCATCCGATGACAGAGGGGCTCGGGGCGCGCCCCGAGCCCCGCAAAGCCGTCGCACTCGACCTCCCCGTCCCTGGAGCGTGATGTCCCGTGCGTGCACGTCCCACCCGTCGTACGGCTCTCACCGCGGGCGCCCTCGCGGGGCGACCCCGCTGCTGCCCGCGTACGCGGCGGGCGCCGCCGACCCCTGGTCCCGCGTCCCCGCGATCCTCGCCCGCATCAAGCCGCCCCGCATTCCCCAACAGCGTTTCGACGTACGTGACTTCGGTGCCGTGGGTGACGGCGTCACGAAGAACACCGCCGCCTTCCGGCGGGCCGTCGCCGCCTGCCACGAGGCCGGGGGCGGCCGGGTCGTCGTACCCGAGGGCGGGCGTTTCCTGACCGGCGCGATCCGGCTGCGCAGCCGTGTGAACCTGCGCGTCGACGGCACCGTCCTGTTCTCCACGGACCCGGCCGACTACCTCCCGATGGTCCACACGCGCTGGGAGGGCACCGAGTGCTGGAACTACTCGTCGTTCGTCTACGCCCACGGCGAGCACGACATCGCCGTCACGGGCCACGGAACGCTGGACGGCCAGGGCATGGACGGGCCCTGGAAGAGCTGGCGCGACCCCGGCGGCGGGCAGCCCGCCGACCAGGCCGAGCTGCGGCGCATGGGGGAGGAGGGGGTGCCCGTCGCGCGGCGGATCTTCGGTCCGGGGCACCATCTGCGCCCGAACATGGTGCAGTTCTACCGCTGCCGCAACGTCCTCATCCAGGACGTCACCGTCCTCGAACCCGCCATGTGGACCCTGCACCCGGTCCTCTGCGTCAACGTCCTCATCAAGGACGTCGACGTCATCGGCCGCATCAACAACAGCGACGGCGTCGACCCCGAGTGCTGCACCGACGTGCTCATCACCGGCTGCCGGTTCCACACGGAGGACGACTCCGTCGCCGTGAAGTCGGGGCGGGACGAGGACGGCCACCGCGTCGGCGTGCCCAGCCGCAACATCGTCGTCCGTGACTGCGTGTTCTCCGGACGCTGGGGCGGCATCGCCGTCGGCAGCGAGATGTCCGGCGGCGCGTACGACATCTTCGCCGAGAACTGCCGTGTCAATCCCACGGACTTCCCCGGCCGCTTCAACCCCCGCCACCCCGTCTTCCTCAAGACGAACACCAAGCGCGGCGGCGCCATCGACGGCGTCCACGTACGGAACTTCACAGGCCGCCGGATCGACCGTGACTGCGTCTACCTCACCACCAGGTACGCCGGCCAGAGCGGCCCCCACAAGGCCGTCATCCGCAACGTGAGCGTCGAGAACATGCGGCACGACGGCGCCCGGCACGCCCTCAACCTCGAAGGGCTCGACGCCCACCCCTTCGGCCCCGTGCACATCGCCCACTGCGACTTCACGGACATCGAGCGGCCCAACGTCATCGAAGGCGCCCCCGAGCTCACGCTCCGCAAGGTCTTCGTCAACGGAACCGAGGTCCACCACCCATGACACCCGCCACGAAGCCCCGCACCCGCATCCGCACGAGATCCCTGCCCCTGTGGTCCGCCGTCCTCGCCCTGCTCGCCGGGCTCCTCCTCGCCACGAGCACCGGCCCGTCCACGGCCCAGGCGCAACGGCCCGCCCCCGACCCGCCCCGGCAGTCGATGCTCCGCGACGCCACCGCCGGACTCTTCCTGCACTGGGGCATGTTCACCAGCCCCAAGCACTACGACTGCCGGGCCTGGGAGAAGGCCGTCACCGACGGCGGCTGGACGCCCGACTACTGGGTCGACGAGGCCAAGAAGCTCGACGCGAGCTACATCGTCCTCGCCACCTTCCACTCCCGCCTCGGCTACGCCCGCCCCTGGCCCTCCGAGATCCCCGGCACCTGCGCCACCCGGCGCGACTTCCTCGGCGAACTGATCAAGGCGGGCGAGGCCAAGGGCGTCAAGACGATCCTCTACATGACCGACGACCCCAAGTGGCACGACGAGCAGGGCGTCGAGACCCTCGACTCGGCCGCGTACTCCGCCCACAAGGGCCGCGACGTCGACCTCACCACGCGGCCCGGCTTCGGCGAGTTCAGTTACGACAACTTCTTCGAGGTCATGGACGACTACCCGAAGCTGTCGGGCTTCTGGATCGACAACGACAACGAGTACTGGGAGCAGCACAAGCTCTACGAGCAGATCCGCGAGCGGCGCCCCGACATGACGCTGAGCAACAACAACGAGGACACCCCGGCCATGGACATGGTGTCCCACGAGCAGAAGACCGGCATGACCCCGGCCTACGACCAGCCCTCGGCGATCTGGACGCCCATGCCGCGCCTGACCGAGTCCTGCTACAAGGTGCCGAGCACCGGCGCCTGGTGGTACGACGGCCAGGACCGCCCGGTCGACACCGGCCTCAACGTCGGCCGCTACGTGGCCAATTCGGGCACGTCCATCAAGTCCCTCATGGACCTCCAGGCCATGATCGACGGCAGATTCCCGCCCCAGCAGCAGAAGTTCACCGACTTCATGAAGGACTATCTGCCGCCCATCCGGGAGTCCCTGCGCGGCGTCGAGGGCGGCGGCTACCGCTACGGCGGCATGCAGCCCGGCGCGTGGAACGACGGCGCGTACGGCTACGTCACCCTCAGCCGCGCCGAGCCCACGACGCAGTACGTCCACGTCACCACCCGCCCCACCACCGGCGACCGGATCCGCCTCCGCGACAACGGCCACCGCGTCAAGCGCGTCACCGACCTGCGCACCGGCGCGAAGCTACCGTTCGGCCAGAGCGACGGCAGCCTCACCATCCGGTCGATCAAGGACTGGGACCCGTACGACACCGTCTTCGAGGTCGAGACCGAACGCGGCCGCGAAGGCGTCTACCCGACCGGCTCCGTCAAGGCCGACGCCCCCGCCCTGACCGACGGCGACTTCAGTACGTACTCGGACAACAAGGGCACCCTGCCCGTCTCCGTCACGCTCGACCTCGGGAAGCGGAAGAAGGCCGCGTTCCTCGGCATCAACCAGCGCGAGTGGTCACCCACCCACAACCGCTCGACCTTCGGCAGGCCGGAGGACTCCGCCCGCATCAAGGACTACACCGTGTCCGTCAGCGACGACGGCAGGCGGTGGAAGCAGATCAAGACGGGCGTCCTGGAGAGCGCCCGCGGCATCCGCTTCATCGACCTCGGCGACGACGTCCGGACCCGCCTGCTCAAGCTCGACGTCACCACCACCTGGGCCGCGGCCACCGCCCCCAACTTCCACCGCCAGCTCAAGATCGACGAGATCCAGGTCGGCCACGGCCACGTGCGGCGCCGCTGATCGCGCAGGTCGTCCGCCCGGCCGCCGCGCGGGGGCCGGGCGGCGACCGGGCGGCGTCGCGGAACCTCGCCAGGTACAGTGCGGAGATCAGCAGACCGTATGGTGAGGCCCCCGCACGTGTTGACCCAGACCACCACCAGGGTCCTCGATCCGAGTGACCTGGACGCCGCGCTCGCCGTGCTCGACCGCGAGCCGGTCGCGAACGCCTTCGTCACGGCCAGGGTGCGCGTCGCTGGCCTCGACCCGTGGCGCCTCGGCGGCGAGATGTGGGGCTGGTACGAGGACGGCATGCTGGAGTCCCTCTGCTACGCGGGCGCCAACCTCGTCCCGATCTGCGCGACCCCGCGCGCCGTCCGCGGCTTCGCCGACCGCGCCCGCAGGGCCGGACGTCGCTGCTCCTCCATCGTCGGCCCCGCCGAGCCCACCGCCCTCCTGTGGCGCCTGCTCGAACCCTCCTGGGGGCCCGCCCGCGAGGTCCGCTCCCAGCAGCCGCTGATGGTCACCGACCGGCTCCCCGACGACATCGCACCCGATCCGTACGTCCGTCGCGTCCGCAAGGACGAGATGGAGACGATCATGCCGGCGTGCGTGGCGATGTTCACCGAGGAGGTCGGCATCTCCCCGCTGGCCGGCGACGGCGGCCTGCTCTACCAGGCCCGGGTCGCCGAACTCGTCGGATCAGGGCGGTCCTTCGCCCGCATCGACGCCGACGGCCGCGTCGTCTTCAAGGCCGAGATCGGCGCGGCGACGGACCTGGCCTGTCAGGTGCAGGGCGTGTGGGTGGCCCCCGAGTACCGGGGGCAGGGGTACGCGGCCCCCGGCATGGCCGCCGTCATGCGCTACGCCCTCGCCGACGTGGCGCCCGTCGTCAGCCTCTACGTCAACGACTTCAACACGGCGGCGCGGGCCACGTATCGCCGGGTCGGTTTTCGGGAGGTCGGGGCTTTCATGAGCGTGTTGTTCTGAGAGCCCCGTGAGGGGCGCCCCTGACAGGGCCATTTCCGGCCGTGGCCGGACTTCGGTGCCGCCCGGTGTCGACATCCGGCGAAGTAGGGTTCCGGCATGACTGACGACGTCGTGATCGGGCCCGTCGACCTGGCCGCACGCGTGGACGACGCGCTGCGCGTACAGGCCCTCGCCTTCGGGCTCAGCGACGACGAGATCGCGGTACGCCGCCAGATCGTCCTGCGGCACCTCACCCACCCCGGCGCGCGGGCGCTCGGCGCCACCACCCGCGACGGACGGCTCGTCGGCTTCGTCTACGGCATGCCCAACGACCGCGCGCACTGGTGGTCCACCGTCGTCGAGCCCTATCTGCGCGGCTGGGGCCTTGAGGGCTGGCTCGACGACTCCTTCGTGATCACCGAGCTGCACGTACGCCCCGGCTACCAGAACCGCGGCCTCGGCCGCGCCCTCATCACCACCATCACCGACACCGCGGCCGAACCCCGCTCCATCCTCTCCGCCATCGACACCGAGAGCCCCGCCCGCGCCCTGTACCGCTCCCTCGGCTACACCGACCTGGCCCGCAACGTGCTCTTCCCGAGCGCCCCCAAGCCGTACGCGGTGATGGGCGCGCCGCTGCCCCTGATGCGGCCCGGCGGCTGAATCGGATTTCCACGTGCCCTGGTGCCCCGGCTAACCTGCGCCCATCACCCTTTCGTAGCAGGAGATCACCATGGCCCAGGTCCAGCGCATGTCCCGTTTGATGGTCAAGACACTGCGCGACGACCCGGCGGACGCGGAGACGCTCAACCACAAGCTGCTCGTGCGCGCCGGATACGTACGCCGTACCGCCGCCGGCATCTGGACCTGGCTGCCGCTCGGCAAGAAGGTCTACGAGAACGTCGCCCGCGTCGTCCGCGAGGAGATGGACGCCATCGGCGGCCAGGAGGTCCTGCTCCCCGCCCTGCTGCCCAAGGAGCCCTACGAGGCCAGCGGGCGCTACGAGGAGTACGGCGACCTGCTGTTCCGCCTCAAGGACCGCAAGGGCTCCGAGTACCTCCTCGGCCCCACCCACGAGGAGATCTTCACCCAGGTCGTCAAGGACCAGTGCTCGTCCTACAAGGACCTGCCGGTGATCCTCTACCAGATCCAGACGAAGTACCGCGACGAGGCCCGTCCGCGCGCGGGCGTCCTGCGCGGCCGCGAGTTCCAGATGAAGGACTCCTACTCCTTCGACGCCTCCGACGAGGGCCTCGCCGAGGCGTACGCCCTGCACCGCGCCGCCTACCAGCGCATCTTCGAGCGCCTCGGCCTGGACTACCGCATCGTGTCCGCCGTGTCCGGCGCCATGGGCGGCTCGGCGTCCGAGGAGTTCCTGGCGCCCGCGCCCGCCGGCGAGGACACGTTCGTGGACTGCCCCGAGTGCGACTACGCGGCCAACACCGAGGCCGTGACCTTCGCCCTCAAGCCGGTCTCCGTGGACGGCCACCCCGCGGTCGAGGACCTGGACACGCCCGACACCCCGACCATCGAGACCCTCGCCCAGCACCTGGGCGTCCCGGCCTCCGCCACCCTCAAGAACCTCCTCGTCAAGGTCGACGGCGAGATCGTCGCCGTCGGCGTGCCCGGCGACCGCGAGGTCGACCTCGGCAAGCTCGGCGAGCACCTCGCGCCCGCCGAGGTCGAGCTCGTCACCGCCGAGGACTTCGAGGGCCGCGACGACCTCGTCCGCGGCTACGTCGGCCCCCAGGGCCTGGAGAAGGTCCGCTACATCGCCGACCCGCGCGTCGCGCCCGGCACCTCCTGGATCACCGGCGCCAACAAGGCCGACACTCACGCCCGCAACGTCGTCTGCGGCCGTGACTTCGAGGTCGACGACTACCTCGACGTCGTCGTGGTCGAGGCCGGGGACCCGTGCCCCGCCTGTGGCGCCGGACTGAAGCTGGACCGGGCGATCGAGATCGGCCACATCTTCCAGCTCGGCCGCAAGTACGCCGACACCTTCCAGCTCGACGTCCTCGGCCAGAACGGCAAGCCCGTCCGCGTCACCATGGGCTCCTACGGCATCGGCGTCTCCCGCGCCGTCGCCGCCCTCGTCGAGCAGACCGCCGACGAGCAGGGCCTGTGCTGGTCCAAGGAGGTCGCCCCCGCCGACGTCCACATCGTCGCCGCCGGCAAGGCCGTCCAGACCGAGCTGGCCCTCGACGTCGCCGAGCGGCTGGGCGCCGCGGGCGTACGTGTCCTCGTCGACGACCGCGCCGGCGTCTCGCCCGGCGTCAAGTTCACCGACGCCGAGCTCATCGGCGTCCCCACGATCCTGGTCGCAGGACGCAGGTCCGCCGACGGCGTCGTCGAGCTGAAGGACCGCCGGACGGGGGAGCGGGAGGAGCTGTCGGTGGCCGACGCGATCACTCGCCTCACGGCGTAAGCCGGACGGGGGGCGCCCGACACCGGGGGCTCCCCCCTCCACACCCCCGATCGCGCTCCGCGCTCGTCCTCAAACGCCGGACGGGCTCTCTCCCACCCACCCGCCCAACCTGGAACCGGCTGAGCAACAGCCCGGCACCTTCAGCCCGCCCCGGTGCGCCTTCAGCCAGCCTTGGCGGAGTAGTTTCAGCCCGTCCGGCGATTGAGGACGAGGCGCGGAGCGCCGATCAGCGGGGGTCCGGGGGCGCAGCCCCCGGGTTCGGGGAGGGGTGGGGTTGGGGAGCCCCCGGCAGGGCTAGACCCAGCCCGCGAACTCGAGGAGTAGTTCCGCGTCCTGGTCCCGGCCCACTCGCAGGGCCCGGACACCGGACTCGACGGCCCGGAACAGCGTCCACCCCCGCAGCCGCCCGGGATCCACGTCCAACGACTCGGCCAACCGCTTCACGCGCCGCCGCGTGACCGCCGCCCCCGACGGCGAGGCGATCAGATCCTCCACCCGGTCCCGCACGAGCCGAGCCAGGTCGAACGCGGCCTCCCCGACGACCGGATCGGGCCCCACGGCCAGCCACGGCACCCGCTCGGCAGCAAGCACCTTGCTCTGCCGGAAGGTCCCGTGCAGCAGCAGCGCACCCCCCTCCGAGGGCACGGAGCCGAGCAGTTCGTCGCGCGCGGCGAGAGCGGCGGCCACGAGCGGCCGAGCGTCCGGATCGGGGCACGCGGCCATCGCCTCGGCCTGCCGCCCCGTCCGCTCGGCGACGGTCTCGAACCGGTGCCCGGCGGGCGGCGCCACCCACAGCCGCCGCAACGTCCCGGCCGCCTCCAGCATGGACTTGGCCTCGGGCAAGGACCGCACGGACACGTCCCGCTGCAACCGTTCGACGAGCAGCGCCCCACCCGCGGGGTCGGAGTCCAGGAGCCGCGCGGCCCCCATCCCGCCCCAGTGAGCGAGCGCGGCCCGCTCGCTGTCGGGCCGCGACCGTGGCGGCACCAGCTTGAGCACGGCGGGCGTACCCGCGGACGTCCGGACGAGTACGACGAGGCTGCTGCGCCCACCGGGCACCTGCACCCGCTCCACGGCCAGCCCGTGCCGCGCGACGGCCTCCTCGGCGAGTTCGGGCAGCCGGCGCAGCCAGTCGTCGGTGGCGGCGTCGCGCGTCGCCTCGCCGAGCGCACGGACGAGGCGCGGCGGCGGTTCGAAAGCCATGCGCGAGGTGTTCCCTTCCCGGTCGCCCGAAGGCGTTCGTATTCCGACTGCACGAGGCCAGGCGTGCGTGGTGACGCGATCAGGCCGACAGCACCCTCACGCCGACGGCGCGCGGGCCGACGGCAGCGGTCGTACCCGAGGCGGGTTCACGCCCGAGGCGAGCCCATGCCCGAGGCCCGCTCACCCCAACAGCGCACTCACCCCCGGCCCCGAGCGCCCTCACGCCCCCGGTGACGCGGACCCGGTGCCGTCTGCCGACGCCCGGGACCGCTCCGCGAGCCCAGGGAAGGCTACGCTCCCGCCGCGCCAGCGCGCCGCCCGCACCGCCGCCTCCCGCAGGGACTCGGCCGCGGCGCCGCGCCGGGCGCCCTCGGCGGCGCGCACCAGATCGGAGTAGACCGCGGCGACCCGCTCCTCCAGCTCGGCCGCGAGGCGCACGGCCGCCGCCGAGTCGGGCACCGGGAACGGCAGGGCGTACGCCGCCGCGGAGGGCTCGGGCTCGCCGCCGAGGCCGCGTACCGTCCGCCGGAGCTCGTCCCGGCGTGCGCGATGCGCGTCGTACGCCGTGCGCGCCTCCGCCCGCCGCTCGTCGCCGATCCGGCCGCCCACGACGCCGTAGCCGTACACGGCCGCGTGCTCGGCCCGCAGTGCCGCCTGCAGGGCCTTCAGCTCGGGTTTCCCGTCCGCTTCGCCGTCTCTGCTGTCTGCGTCGCCGTCTGCGTCCGCGCGGATCTCTCGGCTCACTTGTCGTCCTCCGTCAGCAGGTACGCGTGCGCGGCGCCCGCCGCCGCGACGGACGCGAGCAGCCGGGCCAGTTCGGCGGGCGCGTCCAGGAGTTGCTTGCCGCGCCGCCGGGCCAGGTCCCGCTCCGCCGAGGCCAGGAACCGCAGGGCGTCCCGCTCGCCCTCGGGGACCGGGACGGGGGCGGAGGCCGGGGACTTGGGGGACTCGGGGGACTTGGACGGCGCGGGCTCAGAGTCGGCGTCGAACGCCTTCTCGTGCCGCGCCACCTCCGCCCGCAGCGGCCGCAGCCGCCCCGCCAGGGGAGCGTGCGCGGCGAGCACGGCGTCGTACTGCCGCAGCAGCCCGGCGCTGTCCCGCGCGGCACGCGCGCGCAGCCGGTCGTCGGCGGACGGGCGTCCGTCGCCGGGGGAGTCGCCGGAGCCGGAGCACCCGGCGAGCAGCGTGGTGCCGGCCGCGGCGGCGGCCCCGGTCAGCAGGCTCCTTCGGCGCGGGCCCGGGCGGGTCCACGAAGGGGTGAGATACGACGGCACGGCAGACGTCCTCGGAAAGGTTGGCCGCTAGGGCACGGAGGGCGGGGTGAGGTGATACGGGCGGAGCAGGGGGAGGTGCGAGGGGGTGCGTGGGAGGGCGGAGCCCTCGGGTGGCGGCAGGGGAGGGCTCGCGGGCCCGGTGATCACCGTACCTGCGCCCTGTCGTCGTACGCGCGATCGGCTCGAACCGGGCTTGCGGAGCCCCGGCGGTGGACGGCAACACCCTCCGCGACCGGATACCCTTTGACCTGACACGCGACGATCCCACAACAGCACACGCGGCCGAGGAGTCACCCGGATGAGCACCACCCAGAGCGAGAGGCTGCGAGAACTGCTGGAACCGCTCGTCAGCTCGAAGGAACTGGATCTCGAAGAGATCGAAGTGGCCTCGGTCGGACGCAAGCGGGTGCTGCGAGTCGTCGTCGACTCCGACGACGGCGTGGATCTGGACCGCATCGCCGAGCTGAGCCGCGAGTTCTCCGCGAAGCTCGACGAGTCGGACGCGATGGGCGACGGCGAGTACACGCTCGAGGTCGGCTCCCCGGGCGCCGAGCGCCCGCTGAAGGAACAGCGCCACTACGTACGCGCCATCGGACGCCTCGCGAAGCTCCAGCTCACCGAGGGCGGCGAGCTGACCGCGCGGATCCTGAAGGTCGACGACGAGGGCGTGGACCTCGAAGTGCCCGGAGTCAAGGGCCGCAAGCCCACCGCCCGCAGGCTCGCCTTCGCGGAGATCGCCAAGGCGCGTGTCGAGGTGGAGTTCAACCGCAAGACCGCAGACGACGCCGTCGGTGCCGGCAGTGCCGCCGGTGGCGGCGACAACGACGACGAGAAGAACATGAAGGAAGAGGAGGAGGCGTAGCCGTGGACATCGACATGAGTGCCCTGCGAGGTCTGGTGCGGGAGAAGGAGATCTCCTTCGACCTGCTGGTCGAGGCGATCGAGTCGGCCCTCCTCATCGCCTACCACCGCACCGAGGGAAGCCGCCGCCACGCGCGCGTGAAGCTCGACCGCGAGAGCGGTCACGTGACGGTCTGGGCGAAGGAGGACGCCGAAGACCTCGAGGAGGGCCAGGAGCCCCGCGAGTTCGACGACACCCCGTCCGATTTCGGCCGTATCGCAGCCACCACCGCCAAGCAGGTCATCCTGCAGCGGCTGCGCGACGCGGAGGACGACGCGACCCTCGGCGAGTACGCGGGCCGCGAGGGCGACATCGTGACCGGCGTCGTCCAGCAGGGCCGCGACCCGAAGAACGTGCTGGTCGACATCGGCAAGCTGGAGGCCATCCTGCCCGTGCAGGAGCAGGTGCCGGGCGAGGAGTACCCGCACGGCATGCGCCTGCGCAGCTATGTGGTGCGGGTGGCCAAGGGCGTGCGCGGCCCGTCCGTGACGCTCTCGCGCACCCACCCGAACCTGGTCAAGAAGCTGTTCGCGCTCGAGGTCCCGGAGATCGCCGACGGGTCCGTGGAGATCGCCGCCATCGCGCGCGAGGCCGGTCACCGCACCAAGATCGCGGTCCGCTCGACCCGCTCGGGCCTGAACGCCAAGGGCGCCTGCATCGGCCCCATGGGCAGCCGGGTGCGCAACGTCATGGCCGAGCTGAACGGCGAGAAGATCGACATCGTGGACTGGTCGGACGACCCGGGCGACATGGTGGCCCACGCGCTGTCCCCGGCCCGCGTCAGCAAGGTCGAGATCGTCGACCTGGCCGGCCGCTCCGCCCGTGTGACCGTGCCGGACTACCAGCTCTCGCTGGCGATCGGCAAGGAGGGCCAGAACGCCCGCCTCGCCGCCCGCCTCACCGGCTGGCGCATCGACATCCGGCCGGACACCGAGCTGCCGGAGAACGCGGCGCGGGACTCAGAGGGCTGATCACCCCCGGTTCCCGGGCTCTCCTGAACTGATCAAGACAACATCCGTTCGATTTTTGCCCCAAAGGGGTGAGGTCGGTGCGGGGAGGTAGACTTAAGCGTGTCTGGCCGGACGCAAGCCCGAGCATGCCCTGAGCGCACCTGTGTGGGGTGCCGGGAGCGAGCGGCCAAGAGTGAGCTGCTGCGCACCGTGGCGATCGAGGGCTCTTGCGTCCCCGATCCAAGCGGTACGCTGCCCGGCCGGGGTGCGTATGTACACCCCGCCCTGGTCTGTTTCGAGCTGGCGCTCCGCCGCCGGGCGTTTCCGCGGGCCCTTCGGGCCCAGGGACCGCTCGACACCGCGGAACTGCGCCGGAATGTCGAGACAGCCGAGACCGTTGCCCAGCAGGCAACACCGTAGGAAGTGCCGCACGGAACCCCATGCGGCCCTGGTACCCCGCGAGTTGGAAGTAGGTCGAGATTGCGATGAGCACTCGATGAGCACGCGATGAGTACGCCCATGAAGTAGCGACGGTCCGGCGTAACCCGGACCTAAAAGGAGCGAAGTGGCTAAGGTCCGGGTATACGAACTCGCCAAGGAGTTCGGCGTGGAGAGCAAGGTCGTCATGGCCAAGCTCCAGGAACTCGGTGAATTCGTACGTTCGGCGTCCTCGACGATCGAGGCGCCCGTAGTACGCAAACTGACTGACGCATTGCAGCAGGGCGGCGGCAACGGCAAGTCCGCCGCCAAGCCCGGGGCGCCCCGCAAGGCGGCGGCCCCCAAGCCGGCGACCCCGTCGGCACCCTCTCCCGCGCAGGCCGCCAAGCCGGCCGCGCCCAAGCCGCCGGCGCCCAAGCCGGCCGCTGCCGACAAGCCCGCCGCGGCGCCCGCTCCGGGCCCCCGCCCGGGCCCCGTCGCGCCCAAGCCCGCGACGCCGAAGCCCGCTCCGGCGTCCCCGGCTCCGGCCGCGCCCGAGTTCACCGCGCCCCCGGCCGCCCCGGCGGCTCAGGCTCCGGCTGCGTCCTCCGGGGCCTCGGCCCCGGCGGGCCCGCGTCCCGGCGCCCGCCCCGGTGCCCCCAAGCCCGGAGGCCGTCCGGCCCCCGGTCAGGGCCAGGGTCAGGGCCAGCGCGGCGGCGACCGCGGCGACCGTCAGGGTGCCCCGCGCCCCGGCGGCCAGGGTGGCGCCCCGCGTCCGGGCGGCCGTCCGGCCGGTCCGCGCCCGGGCAACAACCCCTTCACCTCTGGTGGCTCCACCGGCATGGCGCGCCCGCAGGCGCCCCGTCCGGGCGGCGCCCCGCGCCCCGGTGGCCAGGGTGCCCCCGGCGGCCCGCGCCCGCAGGGCCAGGGCCAGGGCGGCGGCCAGGGTGGTCCCCGTCCGCAGGGTCAGGGCGGCGCTCGTCCGTCCCCGGCCGGAATGCCGCGCCCGCAGGCGCCGCGTCCGGGCGGCGGCCCCGGCGGTAACCGTCCGAACCCGGGCATGATGCCGCAGCGTCCCGCCGCGGGCCCGCGTCCCGGTGGTGGCCCCGGCGGTGGCCGTGGCCCCGGTGGCGGCGGTCGTCCCGGTGGCGGCGGCGGTGGCCGTCCCGGCTTCGCCGGTCGTCCCGGTGGTCCGGGCGGTGGCGGCGGTGGCTTCGCCGGTCGTCCGGGTGGTCCCGGTGGCGGCGGCGGTGCCGGTCGTCCCGGTGGTGGCGGCGGCTTCGGCGGTCGTCCCGGCTTCGGTGGCCGTCCCGGTGGTCCGGGTGGCCGCGGTGGCACGCAGGGCGCCTTCGGCCGTCCCGGCGGTCCCGCGCGTCGCGGTCGCAAGTCGAAGCGGCAGAGGCGCCAGGAGTACGAGGCCATGCAGGCCCCGTCGGTCGGCGGCGTGATGCTGCCGCGCGGCAACGGCGAGACCGTTCGCCTGTCGCGTGGTGCCTCCCTCACCGACTTCGCCGAGAAGATCAACGCCAACCCGGCGTCGCTCGTCGCGGTGATGATGAACCTCGGCGAGATGGTCACGGCCACGCAGTCCGTCTCCGACGAGACGCTGCAGCTCCTCGGCGACGAGATGAACTACACCGTTCAGATCGTCAGCCCCGAGGAGGAGGACCGCGAGCTGCTCGAGTCGTTCTCCATCGAGTTCGGCGAGGACGAGGGCGGCGAAGAGGCGCTCATGTCCCGCCCGCCGGTCGTGACCGTCATGGGTCACGTCGACCACGGCAAGACCCGACTGCTCGACGCCATCCGCAAGACGAACGTCATCGCGGGTGAAGCGGGCGGCATCACGCAGCACATCGGTGCGTACCAGGTCGCCACCGAGGTCAACGGCGAGGACCGCGCGATCACCTTCATCGACACCCCGGGTCACGAGGCGTTCACCGCCATGCGTGCCCGTGGTGCCAAGTCGACCGACATCGCGATCCTCGTGGTGGCGGCCAACGACGGTGTGATGCCCCAGACGATCGAGGCGCTGAACCACGCCAAGGCGGCCGACGTGCCGATCGTGGTCGCGGTCAACAAGATCGACGTCGAGGGCGCGGACCCGACCAAGGTGCGCGGTCAGCTGACCGAGTTCGGTCTGGTGGCCGAGGAGTACGGCGGCGACACGATGTTCGTCGACATCTCCGCCAAGCAGGGCCTCAACATCGACTCCCTGCTCGAGGCCGTCGTCCTCACCGCCGACGCCTCGCTCGACCTGCGGGCCAACCCGGAGCAGGACGCGCAGGGCATCGCGATCGAGGCGCACCTGGACAAGGGCCGCGGCGCCGTCGCGACCGTCCTGGTCCAGCGCGGCACGCTGCGCGTCGGTGACACGATGGTCGCCGGTGACGCGTACGGCCGAGTCCGCGCGATGCTCGACGACAAGGGCGAGACCGTGGAAGAGGCGGGTCCGTCGACCCCGGTCCTCGTCCTGGGTCTCACCAACGTCCCGGGCGCGGGCGACAACTTCCTGGTCGTCGACGAGGACCGTACGGCCCGTCAGATCGCCGAGAAGCGCGCCGCCCGTGAGCGCAACGCCGCGTTCGCCAAGCGCGTCCGCCGTGTCTCGCTCGAGGACCTGGACAAGGTGCTCAAGGCCGGCGAGATCCAGCAGCTCAACCTCATCATCAAGGGTGACGCTTCTGGTTCCGTCGAGGCCCTGGAGTCCTCCCTGCTCCAGCTGGACGTCGGCGAGGAGGTCGACATCCGCGTGCTGCACCGCGGCGTGGGTGCGGTCACCGAGTCGGACATCGACCTGGCCATGGGCTCCGACGCCATCGTCATCGGCTTCAACGTCCGCGCGGCAGGACGTGCCGCGCAGATGGCGGAGCGCGAGGGCGTCGACGTCCGCTACTACTCGGTGATCTACCAGGCCATCGAGGAGATCGAGGCGGCCCTCAAGGGCATGCTCAAGCCGGAGTACGAAGAGGTCGAGCTCGGCACGGCGGAGATCCGCGAGGTCTTCCGCTCGTCCAAGCTGGGCAACATCGCGGGTGTTCTCATCCGCTCCGGCGAGGTCAAGCGGAACACCAAGGCCCGGCTCCTGCGCGATGGCAAGGTCATCGCCGAGAGCCTCAACATCGAGGGCCTGCGTCGCTTCAAGGACGACGTCACCGAGATCCGCGAAGGGTTCGAGGGCGGTATCAACCTCGGCAACTTCAACGACATCAAGGTGGACGACGTCATCGCGACGTACGAGATGCGCGAGAAGCCGCGGGCTTAGCGTTTGCGGACGGGGGTTGCCCGGGGTGTTCCCCTGGGCAGCCCCCGCTTCTTATGGGGGCTGCGCCCCCTTTCCCCCGCTTTCGGCGCTCCGCGCCTCGTCCTCAAACGCCGGACGGGCTGGAAAATCCAGCCCCTCCGGCGATTGAGGAGCGGGGTCCGGGGCGGAGCCCCGGGTACGGGACGGGTAGGGGCGGCGGGGGCGAATATCCGTCGAGCCGACCCGGCCCCGCGTTGTACGGTTCTGGTGACCCTGCCAACCGTGCGCAGGGCGCGATCCCGCACCGGCGGGTTATCCGGGACACACATGTATGTGGGGACTCTGTCCTTCGACCTGCTCCTCGGCGACGTACATTCGCTGAAGGAGAAGCGCTCCCTCGTCCGCCCGATCGTGGCGGAACTCCAACGGAAGTACGCGGTGAGCGCGGCGGAGGTCGGCCACCAGGACCTGCACCGCAGGAGCGAGATCGGCCTGGCGCTGGTCTCGGGGGACGCGGGGCACATCACGGACGTACTGGACCGGTGCGAGCGGCTCGTCGCCGCCCGGCCCGAAGTGGAGCTGCTGTCCGTACGGCGGCGCTTCCACGGTGACGACGACGCTTGAACGACCTGAACGACCAGCGACGAGCACAGCACAGAAGGAGACGGAGCAGTGGCCGACAACGCGCGGGCGAAGAGGCTGGCGGACCTCATCCGAGAGGTGGTGGCCCAGAAGCTGCAGCGCGGGATCAAGGACCCGCGGCTCGGCACGCATGTCACCATCACGGACACCCGGGTCACGGGTGACCTGCGGGAGGCGACCGTCTTCTACACGGTCTACGGGGACGACGAGGAGCGCGCGGCCGCGGCCGCGGGCCTGGAGAGCGCCAAGGGCGTGCTCCGGTCGGCGGTCGGCCAGGCCGCGGGCGTGAAGTTCACGCCGACCCTGACCTTCGTGGCGGACGCCCTCCCGGACAACGCCAGGGCCATCGAGGACCTGCTCGACCGGGCCCGGGCCTCGGACGCCAAGGTGCGGGAAGTCTCCGCGGGCGCCGAGTTCGCGGGCGGCGCGGACCCGTACCGCAAGGCGGACGAGGACGGCGAAGAGGCGGACGAGAGCACCGGCACCGGCGGTGCCGCGGCCGACAAGGACGGCGACGCCTCGTAATGACCAAGCGCAGCACCACGCCGGACGGACTTGTCATCGTCGACAAGCCGTCCGGCTTCACTTCGCACGACGTGGTCGCCAAGATGCGGGGCATCGCGAAGACCCGCCGCGTCGGGCACGCGGGCACCCTCGACCCGATGGCGACGGGCGTCCTCGTGCTCGGCGTCGAGCGGGCCACGAAGCTCCTCGGCCACCTGGCGCTCACCGAGAAGGAGTACCTCGGCACGATCCGCCTCGGCCAGGCCACCGTCACGGACGACGCGGAGGGCGAGATCACCTCGTCCGCGGATGCCTCCGGCGTCAAGCGCGACGCCGTCGACGCGGGCATCGCCAAGCTGTCCGGCGCCATCATGCAGGTCCCGTCGAAGGTCAGCGCCATCAAGATCGACGGCAAGCGGTCGTACGCGCGCGCCCGCCAGGGCGAGGACTTCGAGATCCCGGCCCGGCCGGTCACGGTCTCCTCCTTCCAGGTGTACGACATCCGGGACGCGGTCGCCGAGGACGGCACGCCAGTCCTCGACCTGGTCGTGTCCGTCGTCTGCTCCTCCGGTACGTACATCCGCGCCCTCGCCCGTGACCTCGGCGCCGACCTCGGTGTCGGCGGCCACCTCACGGCGCTGCGCCGCACCCGTGTCGGGCCGTACAAGCTGGACTCGGCGAAGACCCTCGACCAGCTCCAGGAGGAGCTGACGGTGATGCCGGTCGCCGACGCGGCCACCGCGGCGTTCCCCCGCTGGGACGTCGACGAGAAGCGGGCGCGGCTGCTCGCCAACGGCGTGCGGATCGACATGCCGGACGAGTACACAGGCGCGGGGCCCGTCGCCGTCTTCGGGCCCGAGGGACGCTTCCTGGTGCTCGCGGAGGAGTCGAAGGGCAAGGCGAAGAGCCTCGCCGTCTTCTCCTGACCCGCACTCAGTTCGCTTGCGCGGCGCGGGAGTTGTGGCTCGTCCGACGGCCCGTGCGGCGTGGGAGCCGTGGGGGTGTGGGGGGGCGGCGGGGGCCGCGGCGCCCCGCGCCCCCCCCCACCCGAGTAAGAACCCCCCCCCGGCAAAGCACAAAAAACAA
>NZ_JBHXTE010000004.1:292093-294691 GCF_042677545.1 Streptomyces sp. NPDC127108
CTGGTTTTTTTTTTTATTTGCTACTGGTCGGTGGGGGGGGGGGGGTTGTTGGGGCTGTGCGGCGGCCCGGGGGGGGGGGGGTGCTGTGTTGTGGCGGCGGTGGGTGGTCCGCCCCCCCACGGTCCCCCCTCCAGAAGGTGTATCCACCCCCACGCGCCGATTCACCCCAACGGGCAGGCGCTCGGAGTGAACCGTGGGAGCGGAAGGGGGCGCGTTCGGCTCGCGTTCTGTCCGGCTGATCATCACCGACCTACGGTCGAAGGTACGGGGTGCGGCTGGGAGGTTCGAGCATGGCGGGACGGGGCCCGCGAGCCCGGGGCGGCGCGGAGCGGGACCGGGGCCGGAGCGACCGGAGCGGCCGCAATGAGTGGACGGTGGGCCGCGACGCGTGGCGCGAGCCCGAGCGGTCCCTGGTGCGGATCTGCGACCTGGCCGGGCGGCCGCGCGGCCACGGCTTCGCCGCCGACGACCGCGGCACCGTCATCACCAGCCACGAGGCGGTCGACGGGCTCGCCCGGATAGTGCTGCACGCGCCCGGCGAGCGCACCTGCGTCGTGACCGCCGACGCCGTCACCCCGCTCCCGGAGACCGACCTCGCCCTCGTCCGCACCGACGGCCTCGACCTGCGCCCGCTGCCCGTCACCGCGCGCGACGGCGTGGACGTCGGCTCGTACGTCCGCATCGCCGCGGGCGGCTGGCGCCAGGCCAGGGTCCTCGACTCCGCCGCCGTCACGTACACCGCCACCGACCGCTTCCATCTCCTCGACGCCGCCATGGAGCTGGCCATCGGCACCGACGGGGCGGACGCGCTGCGGCTCGGCGGCGGCGCCGCGGGCGGGCCCGTCGTCGACGCCGCGTCCGGCGCCGTCCTCGCCGTCCTCGCCACCGCGCTGCAGGCCCCGCACCGCGCCGCCGGGTTCGCCGTGCCGCTGTGGACCGCGGCCGCCGCGGACCCCGACGGGCCGCTCGCCGCCCTCCTCGCGCACAACGCGGCGACCGTGCCCGGCTTCGGCCGCGATCTGAACCTCGCGGGCGCCCTGCACCTCACGGCCACGTCGCTCGGCTCCGACGGGCCGCGCGCCCTCGACCCCGAACCGGTCGAACGCCCCGGCCCCTGCGAGGAGTTCACCCGCTTCACCGCCGGACCCGCGCGCGTCCTCGGCCTCGTCGGCGACCCCGGCACCGGCCGCACCACGGAACTCGCCGCCCTCGCCCACCGCCGCGCCCGGGGCGCCGAACCCGCCCCCACCCTGTGGCTGCGCGGCGCCGACCTGCGGGACGAGGACACCTCCGTGGCCGACGCGGTGGCCCGGACCCTGGAGCGGGCCGGGCGCATCCTCGCCGCGTCCGACGGCGCCGTCGGCGGGGACGAGGGGCTCGGCGACATCACGGCGGGGCGGGTCGCCCGCCTGGTCCGGGACGCCGGACGGCCGCTGCTGCTCCTGCTCGACGGGCCCGAGGAGATGCCGCCCGTGCTGGCCCACCGCCTCGCAGGGTGGAGCGCCGGGACGGCCGGATGGCTGCGGGACACCGGGGCGCGGCTCGTCGTGGCCTGCCGCGCGGAGTACTGGGAGCAGGCCGGGGCCCACTTCCCGCCGGAGCTGCTGCACGTCCCGGACGGCGACACGGCGGCGCACCGCCCACGGGCGGCGCTGCCCGGCTGCGTGCGCCTCGGCGAGCTGCCGGAGCCGCAGGCGCGCCGGGCCCGGGAGCGGTACGCCGTCGCGGACGGCGCGCTCGCCGACGCCGACGCGGGACACCCCCTGACACTGCGGCTCCTGTCCGAGGTCACGGCGGCGCTGCCGGACGCCGCCCCCGCCGGACGGCCCTGCCGCGAGGAGGTGTTCGCCGCCCACCTCGATCTCCTCTGCCTGCGCGTCGCCGTGCGTCTCGCCGCGGACAGCGGGCTGCGCGGGACGGCCGTACGACGCCTCGCGGCGAAGGTGTCCGGCCAGGTCCACGAGGCGGCCCGGCGCTGCCTCGGCCCCGGCCAGGGGCAGCTGGACCGCACCGCCTTCGAGACGGTCTTCCCCTGGGGCGCGCTGCCCGGCAGGGGCGCCCCCACCTGCACGGGCTGGGCCTCGGCCGTCCTCACCGAAGGCCTCCTCGTCCCCGCGGGCCCCGGCTACCGCTTCGCCCACGAGGAGGTCGGCGACTGGCTCCAGGGCCTCCACCTCGACGTCGACGCGGCCCTGACCTCCCTGACCCTGCGCCACGCCCGCCCCCACACCCCGCCCCCGCCCCGCTCCCTGCCGGTGCCGCACCACCGCGCGGGCCCGGTCCTCCAGGCCCTGCTGGGCCTGGAACACCAACGGGGCGCCGAGGAACTCGCCAAGAGGCTGGGGGAGTTGGTGGGGGCGCTCGAGGTGTTCGGGGGGATGGGGGATGTGGGGGGCGGCGGGGCGCTTGCGGGGACGTCGGGTGTGGTGGCGGGTGCTGGGTCGCTCGGGGACGGTGGGGACGTGACGGTGGGCGGTGAGCGGGTCGGCCCCGGTTGTGCTGATGTCCCACTGTCACGGGTGGGTGGGTGGGACGGCCGCCGCGGAGCGGCGGGGGGCGGTCACCCCGGTGCCGGGACAGGGGCGGACGACGTGGGGA